>JBOGHR010000759.1:0-2274 GCA_050744905.1 Acidimicrobiales bacterium | reverse complement strand
GCCCCCGCCAGGGCGGCGACCACCGCCACCGCGGCCGTGACGGCCGCCACTGCTCGCCACATCCGGATCCCCGTCCCTGAGCCACCCATGACAACCTCCACCCCTGGTCGTCCGCCGTGGGACCTATCGGCCGGGGCCGGGGGATCGCAATAGCCCGGACGGGCCATCGCGGCGGCCATCCCGACGCCCTGCGTGGTCGGCCACGGCCCGTTCGCCCCGAACCGCGGCGTTGGCGCCCCGCCTCGCCGGGGCCCGCCCCGCCGGGGCCGCGCCGGGTGGCCCGTACCATGGCCGCCGCATGCCCGTGACCGCCCTGGACCGCATCCGCAACATCTGCATCGTCGCCCACATCGACCACGGGAAGTCGACCCTGTCCGACCGCATCCTGGAGGCGACGAACGCCGTCGACCCCCGCCAGATGCGCGAGCAGTACCTCGACTCGATGGACCTGGAGCGGGAGCGGGGCATCACCATCAAGGCCCAGAACGTGCGGGTCGCCTGGCGCGACCACGTCATCCAGCTGATCGACACGCCGGGCCACGTGGACTTCGGCTACGAGGTGAGCCGCAGCCTGGCCGCGTGCGAGGGGGTGGTCCTGCTCGTCGACGCCGCCCAGGGGATCGAGGCCCAGACGCTGGCCAACTGCTACCTGGCCCTCGAGCACGACCTCGACATCGTCGCCGCCCTCAACAAGATCGACCTGCCGGCGGCCGACCCCGACCGGTACGCGGCCGAGATCGAGAAGGTTCTCGGCATCCCCGCCGACTCCATCCTGCGCATCAGCGCCAAGACGGGAGCCGGCGTCCCCGAGCTGCTCGACGCCGTGGTCGAGCGCATCCCCGCCCCCGCCGGCGACCCCGACGCGCCGCTGCGGGCCCTCATCTTCGACTCCTCGTACGACCAGTACCGGGGGGTGGTCAGCGCCGTGAGGGTGGTGGACGGGACCTTGAGCGTCGGCCAGCGCCTGCGCTTCGTGCAGGCGGGCGCCACCCACGACGCCGAGGAGGTCGGCATCCGCACGCCGGCCGTCACGCCGGTGGCCAGCCTGGGGCCGGGCGAGGTCGGGTACCTCATCGCCGGCATCAAGGACGTGGGCGAAGCCCGCTCGGGCGAGACGGTGACGACCGCCTCCCACGGGGCGGCCGATCCGCTTCCCGGCTACCGCGACCCCAAGCCCATGGTGTTCTGCGGGCTCTTCCCCGTGGAGGGCGACGACTTCGCCGACCTGCGCGACGCCCTGGAGAAGCTCCGCCTGAACGACTCCAGCTTCACCTACGAGCCGGAGACGTCGGGGGCGCTGGGGTTCGGGTTCCGCTGCGGGTTCCTCGGCCTGCTGCACATGGAGATCGTCCGCGAGCGCCTGGAGCGCGAGTTCGACCTGGCCCTGATCGCCACCGCCCCCAGCGTCGCCTACCTGGCCCACCTCACCGGCGGCGGCGTGGTGGAGGTCGACAACCCGAGCGCCATGCCGCCGTCCAACCAGGTCGACGCCATCGAGGAGCCGTTCCTCACCACCACCATCCTGCTGCCCGCCGAGTACACCGGCACGGTGATGGACCTGTGCCAGACGCGCCGGGGCGAGATGGTGAAGATGGAGTACCTGTCGCCCGAGCGCCTGGAGCTGGTCTACCGGGTGCCCCTGGCCGAGGTGGTGGTCGACTTCTTCGACCAGCTCAAGAGCCGGACCAAGGGCTACGCCAGCCTCGACTACGAGCCGGCCGGCTACGAGGCGTCCGACCTGGTGAAGATCGACATACTGCTCAACGGCGTTCCGGTGGACGCCTTCTCGGCGATCATCCACCGTTCCAAGGCCCAGGACTACGGCCGCCGGATGTGCGAGAAGCTGAGCGAGCTGATCCCCCGCCAGCTCTTCGACGTCCCCATCCAGGCCGCCATCGGCGGCCGTTTCATCGCCCGCCAGACGGTGAAGGCCAAGCGCAAGGACGTGCTGGCCAAGTGCTACGGGGGGGACATCACCCGCAAGCGCAAGCTGCTGGAGCGCCAGAAGGAGGGGAAGCGGCGCATGAAGAGCATCGGGCGCGTCGAGGTGCCCCAGGAGGCGTTCGTCTCCGCGCTCCGCCTCGACGAGGGGTGACCGCCCGGGGAGTCCCCCGGGACACGGGCAGCCTCCGTCCTCTAGCCTTTACGCGGGAAAGGAAGGATGGGGATGAGCTCCATGCCCGAGAGGCGGAGCCCCGTCTCGGTGCGGTTCCGGCGGCTGGCGGAGCGGGTCGTGCAGGACGCGGCCGGGCACGTGGGCGGGGGGGCGTGGGT
>JBOGHR010000758.1:0-2860 GCA_050744905.1 Acidimicrobiales bacterium | reverse complement strand
GTGCGGGCGGGCCGCGACGGGCCGGCGGTACGGGCCGCCCTCGACGACCTGGCGGCGGCGGCGCGGGGCACGGCCAACGTCCTGGAGCCCATGAAGGAGGCGCTGCGGGCCCGCTCCACCCTGGGGGAGGTCAGCGACGTCCTCCGGGCCGAGCTGGGCACACACCGGCCCGGCGCCTGACCGCTCGACTCGGCGCCACGACGACGACCCGGCGGCCCGATGCAGGATCAGCCCGCCGGGGTGGCTCCCGTGCCCACGGCGACCGGGTGGGGCATGCACAGCTCGTCGTACTCGGCGATGGTGATGGGCCCGGCGCCGGGGCCGCACGCCGGGCACTCGGGATCGCGGTGGACCTTGAACGTCCGGAACGACTCCTCCAGCGCGTCGTAGGCGAGCAGGCGCCCGATCAGGGGCTCCCCCAGTCCGAGGAGGACCTTGATGGCCTCCATGGCCTGGATGCTCCCCACGATGCCGGGAAGCACGCCGAGCACGCCGGCCTCGGCGCAGGAGGGCGCCAGCTCGGCCGGGGGCGGCTCGGGGATCATGCAGCGGTAGCAGGGCCCCTCGTAGGGAGCGAAGACGGTGGCCTGGCCCTCGAAGCGGAAGATGGATCCGTGGACGACGGGGATGCGCTTGAGCAGCGAGGCGTCGTTGACGAGGTAGCGGGTGGGGAAGTTGTCGGTGCCGTCGACGATCACGTCGTAGCCGTCGATGACGTCGAGCACGTTGTCGGCGCCCAGCCGCACGTCGTAGGTGGCGACGCTCACGTCCGGGTTGAGGGCGGTGAGGGTCTTCTTGGCCGAGTCCACCTTGCGCTCGCACACCCGGTCGAGGTTGTGCAGGAGCTGGCGCTGGAGGTTGGACGCGTCGACCACGTCCATGTCGACGATGCCCAGCGTGCCGACGCCGGCCGCCGCCAGGTACAGCGCGGCCGGGGACCCGAGGCCGCCGGCGCCCAGCAGCAGCACCTTGGAGTCCAGCAGCTTCTGCTGGCCCCGGTCGCCCACCTCGGGGAGGAGCAGGTGGCGGTGGTAGCGGTTGCGCTGGTCGGCCGACAGGGTGCGGGGCTCGGCCCACGGGCGCCCCTCGTCCTTCCAGCGGTTGAACCCGCCGGCCAGGCTGGCGACGTCGGCGTAGCCCAGCTCCTGGAGGGTCTGGGCGGCGAACGCCGAGCGGAAGCCGCTGGCGCAGTGGACGATCACCGGCTTGGACCTGTCGGGCAGCTTGCCCTCCACCTGGCCCTCCAGGTGGCCCCGGGGGATGTGGACGGCGCCCGGGATGGCGCCCTGCTCGTACTCGTCCGGCTCCCGCACGTCCAGCACCACGCTGCGGTCGAGGCGGGCGTCGGCCTCGGCCGGGTCGATCTCGGTGATCTGGGCCTTGACCCGGGCGAGCAGCTCACGGCTCGAGGGCATGTCTCGTGACCAACCTTCCGACGTCGGGCGATTCCTGGTCGTTAAAACCCTACCTGACCGGTCGACATTCCCCAACCCGGGGCGCCGGCCGCCCTAGTTAGGGTCGGAGCATGGAGCTCTCCGAGGTGATCCGCCGCCGGCGGATGGTCCGCAGCTTCGACGGGCGGCCGGTGGGCCGGGAGGTGCTCGACCGGCTGCTGGCCGCCGCCACCCGGGCGCCGTCGGCCGGGTTCACCCAGGGCTGGGCCTTCGTCGTCCTGGAGGGCGACGAGCAGACGGAGCGGTTCTGGCGTCACACCCTGCCCGCCGAGCGGCGGGCGGGCTTCGCCTGGCCGGGCCTGCTGCGGGCCCCGGCCATCGTGCTGCCCCTGGCCTCCCGCCAGGCCTACCTCGACCGCTACGCCGAGCCGGACAAGGGCTCGGTGCCGGCCGGCGAGCAGCGCTGGCGGGTTCCCTACTGGGACGTCGACTGCGCCTTCGCCACCATGCTGCTGCTCCTGGCCGCCGTCGACGAGGGCATCGGGGCGCTGTTCTTCGCCGTCGACCGGGGCGGCGACGAGCTCCTGGCCGACCTGGGCGTGCCCGCCGACTACCGGCCGATCGGCGCCGTGGCCCTCGGCCACCCGGCGGGCGACGACCGCCCCTCGTCGTCACTGGCCCGGGGCCGCCGCCCCCTCCACCAGGTGGTCCACCGCGGCGGCTGGTGACGCCCGGGCAGATCACCCCTTGACAGCGGGCCCGGTTGTGAATGAGATATAACGAAAGGCACTTCCCCCGTCCCGCCGCAACACCGCCGCCGTGGAGGCTCCCCATGCCCGTCCCCTCCGTCCCCTCCGTCCCCGCGCCCGCGCCGGCCGGCGCGCCGGCCCCGCCCGCCGGCACCCTCACCATCCGCCCGTGGCCCGACGAGGTCATCGACACGCTGGGCCACGACCCCCGCTCGGCCTACGTCGAGACCTACTGGCTCGGCATCCTGGGGCCATCCACGACCTGGCTCCTGCGCCGTCTGGTCGCCGGCCTGGAGGCCAGCCCCGCCGGCTTCGACCTGCCGCTCGCCGACACCGCCCGCTGCCTCGGCCTGGGCGACAAGGGCGGGCGCCACTCGCCGTTCATGCGGGCCCTCACCCGCCTGGTGCAGTTCGACCTGGCCCAGCCCCACGGCGACCCGGTGCTGGCCGTGCGCCGCAAGGTCCCTCCCCTCAACCGCCGCCAGGTGCAGCGCCTGCCCGCCGTGCTCCAGGCCCGGCACCAGGCCCTCCAGGAGGCCGACCTGCGGCTGCCCAAGCTGGAGGCCATGCGCCGGCGGGGCCGCCAGCTCGCCCTCTCCCTGCTCGAGCTGGGCGAGGACCTCGAGGGGGCCGAGCGCCAGCTCCTCCGCTGGCGGTACCACCCGGCTCTGGCCCGCGAGTCGGCGGCGTGGGCGTGGGACCGCCACCGCCGGGCCC
>JBOGHR010000757.1:0-1709 GCA_050744905.1 Acidimicrobiales bacterium | reverse complement strand
GCTGGGCCGGGTGCGGCGGTGGGAGGCGGCGGCGGCCATGGCGGTGCTGGGCGTCGGCGACCACCGCTTCCTGGAGCTGCCCGACGGCGGCCTGGCCGGCGTGGACCCCGGCGTCGGGGTGGGGCTGGTGTCGGCGCTGATCGACGAGGTGCGGCCCGACACGGTCCTCACCTTCGGCCCCGACGGCGGCACCTTCCACCCCGACCACCGCACGGTGTCGGCGTGGACCACCGCCGCCTGGCGGCGGTGCGGCTCGCCCGGGCGGCTCCTCTACTCGGCGCTGGCCGCCGACCACCTGGCGACGTGGGCCGGGCGGTACGAGGAGTGGGGGGTGTTCATGACCGACGAGCGCCCCGCCGGGGTCCCGCCCGGCGACCTCGCCCTCGACCTCGAGCTGACCGGCGAGGTGCTCGACCGCAAGATCGCCGCCCTGTGCGCCATGCACACCCAGGTGGCGCCGGCCCTGGCCCGGCTGGGCGAGGACGTCTACCGGGCGGCCAACAACCGGGAGTCGTACGTGGCGGCGCCCCGGGAGTGACCGTCGGGCGCCCCGGGGCGTGACCGTCGGGCGCGCCGCCTGGCCGGGGCGCCACCGTCGCACCGCCCGCCCGCCGGACGGTCCCGGCCGGCAGGGGTATCCGCGTGCCGGGCGGCTCCCGACGTTAGGGTGGCGTCGCTTCCCCCCGAGACCTCGGGACGGCTCATGGCTTCTGCGACATCGGTGACCACACGCGCCCGGTCCCTCCGCCCGGCGTGGGAGCTCCTGGCCACCTGGGACGACGACCGGCTCCGCCGCCTCCTGGAGGCGCGGCCCGACCTGGCCTCCCCGCCTCCGCGCTCGCTGGCCGAGGTGGCCGCCCGGGCCACCGACGGCCGGAGCGTCGAGGAGGCCTACCGCCGCCTCGACCGCGGCGCCCAGCAGGTCGTCGAGGCGCTGGCCCTGCTGCCCGAGCCGGCGCCCGTCGCCGGCCTGGCCTCGATGCTCGCCCCCGACGTCCGCACCGCCGACCTCGAGGGCCCGCTGGAGCGGCTCGAGGCGCTGGCCCTGGTGTCCCGCCACGGCGACTCGGTCGCCGTGAACCCCGGGCTGTCCCGGGCCCACCACCGGGCCGGGCTCGGTCCTCCCCTCGTCCACCTCCTCGAGACCATGCCCGCCTCCGAGCTGGCCGAGGCCTGCCGGCGCCTCGGCGTGAAGCCGGGCCGGGGCCGGGCCGAGAGCCTGGTCGTCCTCGCCGGGTGCGTCGCCGACCCCCACCGGGCCCGGCGGATCCTGGAGGAGGCGCCCCCCGGCGCCGCCGAGATCGCCCGGGAGGCGGCCGCCGGTGCCCACATCCAGGTCCGGGGCAGCGTCTTCTACCTCGACGACCGCTCGGCGGCCGGGTGGCTGACCCGCCGGGGCTTCCTCGCCGTGGCCGGGTGGGACCAGCTGGTGATGCCCGGCGAGGTCGGACTGGCGCTGCGGGGCGGCCACGCGTTCGCCGACTTCCGCCCCTCCGCTCCGACCGTCCCGGCGGTGCCGGTGGACCCGGGGACGGTCGACGCCGCCGGCGCCCAGCAGGCCCTCGACCTCGTCGCCGACCTGGCCTCGCTGCTGGAGGCCTGGGCGGCCCAGCCGGCCGCGCTGCTCAAGGGCGGCGGCGTCGGGGTGCGCGAGCTGCGCCGGGTCGCCCGGTCCATCGAGCGCTCCGAGCGCGACACGGCCCGGCTGG
>JBOGHR010000756.1:0-6654 GCA_050744905.1 Acidimicrobiales bacterium | reverse complement strand
CCGCTATCCCGACGCGGCGGCCGCCACCGCCGCCCTGGCCGGCGCCATCGGCGTCGATCCACGGCTGGTGCTGCTCACCAACGGCGGGGCCGAGGCCATCTCCCTGGTGGCGGCCGAGCTGGGCGGCCACGTCGCCGAGCCCGAGTTCGCCCTTCACCCCCGCCGGGGGGACGGGCCGCGGTGGCGCTCGAACCCCCACAGCCCGACCGGGCAGCTGGCCGCCGCCGACGAGGCGGCCGGGGTCTGGGACGAGGCCTTCTACCCGCTGGCCACGGGCCACTGGACCCGCGGCGACGCCGAGCGAGGAGCGGTGGTGGTCGGCTCGCTGACCAAGCTCTTCGCCTGCCCCGGCCTGCGCCTGGGCTACCTCCTGGCCCCCGACGGCGACCTCGTCGACCGCCTCGGGCGCCGCCAGCCCCGGTGGTCGGTCAACGGGTTGGCGGCGTCGGCGCTGGCCGGGCTCCTGGAGACGGCCGACCTTCCGGGCTGGGCGGCGGCCGTCGCCCGGCTGCGGGCCGATCTCACCCGCCTCCTCGCCGGCCACGGCCTCGCCCCCCTGCCCTCGGACGCCAACTGGGTGCTGTGCGCCCGCGCCCCCGGGCTGCGGGAGCGCCTCGCCCCCCGGGGCGTGCTGGTGCGCGACTGCGCCACCTTCGGCCTGCCCGGCCACGCCCGCGTCGCCGTGCCCGGCCCCGCCGGCCTCGGGCGCCTGGCCGCCGCCCTGGAGGCGACGGCGTGAGGGGCGGGCTGATGGTGTGCGGCACGGCCAGCGACGTGGGCAAGAGCCACGTCGTCACCGGCCTGTGCCGCCTGCTGGCCCGCCGGGGCGTGAAGGTGGCGCCCTTCAAGGCCCAGAACATGGCCCTCAACTCCTACGTCACCCCGAGCGGCCACGAGATCGGCCGGGCCCAGGGCGTGCAGGCCCTGGCCGCCCGGGCCGACCCCGAGGTGGCCATGAACCCCATCCTGCTCAAGCCCACCGGCGAGCGCACCAGCCAGGTGGTGGTGCTCGGGCGCCCGGTCGGCCACCTCACGGCCGCCGAGTACCACGCCCGCAAGCCGGCGCTGCTGGCCACCGTGCTCGACGCCCTGGCCGACCTGCGCTCCCGCTTCGACGTCGTCGTGGCCGAGGGCGCCGGCAGCCCGGCCGAGATCAACCTGGCCGGCCACGACATCGTGAACCTGCGGGTGGCGGCCGAGGCCGGCCTGCCCGCGGTCGTGGTGGGCGACATCGACCGCGGCGGGGTGTTCGCCGCCCTCTACGGCACCGTCGCCCTCCTCCCCGAGCGCCACCGCCGGCTGGTGGGCGGGTTCGTGGTCAACAAGTTCCGGGGCGACCCGGCCCTCCTGGGCGACGGCCTGGCCGACCTGGAGCGGCGCTGCGGGGTGCCCACCCTCGGGGTGGTGCCCTTCGTGCACGGGGTGGCCCTCGACGCCGAGGACTCCCTCGCCCTGGCCGGCCGGCGCCCGGCGCCCGACCGCCCGGCGGTGGCCGACGGCCTCGACGTGGCCGCCGTCGCCTTTCCCCGCCTGTCGAACTTCACCGACCTCGACGCCCTGGCCGTCGAGCCGGGCGTGGGCGTGCGCCTGGTCGACTCGCCCGCCGCCCTCGGCGACCCCGACCTGGTGGTCCTCCCCGGCACCAAGGCCACCGTCGCCGACCTCGACTGGCTGCGGGGCCGGGGGCTCGACCGGGGGGTGGCCGCCTGCCGGCGCCGGGGCGCCCTCGTGCTCGGGATCTGCGGCGGCTACCAGATGCTCGGGCGCACCATCTCCGACGAGGTGGAGTCGGGCCGGGGCGAGGTGGCCGGCCTCGGGTGGCTCGACGCGGCCACGACCTTCGCCGCCGGCAAGGTGACCCGCCAGCGTCGGGGCACGGCCATGGGCCACCACGTCACCGGCTACGAGATCCACCACGGGACCACGACCCGGGTCGGCGGCGCCGCCCCGTGGGTGCACCTCGACGACGTGCACGGCGCCGACGAGGAGGGCGCCGTCGACCTGGGCGACGCCGGCGTCCTGGGCACCTCCCTCCACGGCCTGTTCGAGCAGGACGGCTTCCGGGCCACCTTCCTCACGGAGGTGGGCCGGCGGCGCCAGAGGACGTTCGTGCCCGCCGGCGTGTCGTTCCCGGCCGCCCGCGAGGCGCAGTTCGACCGCCTGGCCGACCTGCTCGAGGCCCACCTCGACCTCGCCGCCCTCTTCTCCCTCGTCGAAGGCGGCTCCCCGTGATCCTCGTCCTCACCAACGCCGACACCGAGATCCTGGCCCTGCGCTCCATCGTCGAGGCCCTGCCCGAGGGGTTCCCCCCGGTGCGGGCGGCCAACCCGGCCACGCTCGCCCGGCCGCCGTCGCTCGACGGCGTGGAGGCGGTGCTGGTGCGCCTGCTCGGGGGCCGCCGGGCGTGGGAGGGGCCCTTCGACGAGCTGCGGCGCACCTGCGTGGTCGCCGGCGTCCCCCTCCTGGCCTTCGGCGGCGAGGCGGTGCCCGACGCCGAGCTGGCCGGGCTGTCCACCGTCCCGGGCGGCACGCTGGCCGAGGCCTTCTCCTACCTGGTGCACGGCGGGCTGGGCAACGTCGAGCACCTCCTGCGCTTCGTGGCCGACACCGTGCTGCGCCACGGCTTCGGGTTCGAGGCGCCCCGCCCCGTGCCGGCCGAGGGCGTGCTGGGCGGGCCGGGCGGCGGGCCGCCGGTCTTCGACCCGTCCCGCCCCACCGTCGGCATCGTGTTCTACCGGGCCCACCTGCTGGCCGGGAACACCACCTTCGTGGCCGACCTGGCCGCCGCCGTCGAGGCGCGGGGCGCCAACGCCCTCCCGGTGTGGTGCTACTCCCTGCGGCCGGGCGGCGACGGGCGGGTGCGGGCCCTCGAGCTGCTGGCCGAGCGGGGGGTCGACGCGGTGGTCACCACCGTGCTGGCCATGGGGTCCTCCAGCGGCGACGACTGGGACGCCAGCCCCCTCGCCGCCCTCGACGTGCCCGTCGTGCAGGCCATCGCCGCCACCGGCCCGGCGCCGGCCTGGGAGGCGTCCAGCGCCGGCCTGGCGCCGGTCGACGTGGCCATGCAGGTGGCCATCCCCGAGTTCGACGGCCGCATCGTCGCCGTGCCCTTCTCGTTCAAGGAGACAGTGGACGACGCCGACGTGCTCGGGGCGCCGGTCACCGCCTACCGCACCCGCCCCGACCGGGTCGAGCGGGTGGCCGGCCTGGCCGTGCGGCTGGCGTCGCTGCGGCGCACGCCGGTGGCCGAGCGGCGCGTCGCCGTCGTCCTTTCCGCCTACCCCACCAAGCGCAGCCGGGTCGGCAACGCCGTGGCCCTCGACACCCCGGCCAGCGTGGTGGCCCTCCTGCGCTCGCTGCGCGACCGTGGCTACCGGGTCGAGCGCATCCCGGCCGACGGCGATGCCCTCATGGCCGAGCTGCTCGACGGGTTCGTCTACGACGACGACTGGCTCACCGAGCCCCAGATGGCCAAGGCGCCCGGCCGCTGGCCGGCCGAGCGCTACGCGGCCTGGTTCGTCACCCTGCCGCCGGCGACGCAGGAGCAGGTCGTCGCCGCGTGGGGCCACCCGCCCGGCTCCGTGCACGTCGACGCCGCCACGGGCGAGCTGGTCTTCCCCGGCATCGACCTGGGGCACGTGCTGGTCACCGTGCAGCCGCCGCGGGGATTCGGCGACAACCCGATCGCCGTCTACCACTCGCCCGACCTGGCCCCCACCCACCACTACCTGGCCTTCTACCGGTGGCTCGACGACGGGTGGGGCGCCGACGCCGTGGTCCACGCCGGCAAGCACGGCACCCTGGAATGGCTGCCCGGCAAGGGCCTCGGCCTGTCCGCCGGGTGCCACCCCGACGCCGCCCTGGGCGACCTGCCCCTCGTGTACCCGTTCGTGGTGAACGACCCGGGCGAGGGCACCCAGGCCAAGCGCCGGGCCCACGCCGTCATCGTCGACCACCTGCTGCCGCCCATGACCAGGGCCGGCACCTACGACGACACCGCCCGCCTCGAGGCCCTGCTCGACGAGCACGCCCGGGTCGCCTCGCTCGACCCGGCCAAGCTGCCCGCCATCCGCCGGCGGGTGTGGGACCTGCTGGTCCAGGCCGAGATCCACCGGGACCTGGGCGTGGCCGCCGCCCCCGAGGGCGAGGCCTTCGACGACCTCGTCCTCCACGTGGACGGCTACCTGTGCGAGCTGAAGGACGCCCAGGTCCGCGGCGGCCTGCACGTGCTGGGCTCCCCCCCCGCCGGGGAGGCGGAGCTGGACCTGGTGCTGGCCCTCACCCGCCTCCCCCAGGGCGGCGTGCCGTCGCTGCGGGAGGGACTGGGCCCCGACGCCCCCCGCCACGAGGTCGACCGGGCCGAGGCCGAGAACCGGGCCGTGCTGGCCGGGCTCCAGGCCGCCGGTTGGGCCTACCGGGGCGACCACCCGACCCTGCGCTGGGTCTGCGACCGGCTGGTGCCGGCGCTGGCCCGCACCACCGACGAGCTGGGCGGCGTGGCCGCCGCCCTCGACGGGCGCTTCGTGCCCGCCGGCCCGAGCGGCGCCCCCACCCGGGGGATGGCCCACGTGCTGCCCACCGGCCGCAACTTCTACTCCGTGGACCCCAAGGCCCTGCCTTCCCCGCTGGCGTACGAGGTGGGCACCGCGCTGGCCGAGCGGCTGATCGAGCGCCACGTGCGGGAGGAGGGCCGCCCGCCGGCGACCGTGGGGCTGGTGGTGTGGGGCACGGCGGCCATGCGCACCATGGGCGACGACGTGGGCGAGGCTCTCGCCCTGCTCGGGGTGCGCCCGGTGTGGGCGGCCGAGTCGGGGCGGGTGACGGGCCTGGAGCTGGTGGCCGACGACGACCTGGGCCGGCCCCGGGTGGACGTGGTGCTGCGCATCTCCGGGTTCTTCCGCGACGCCTTCCCCCACCTGGTCGAGCTGCTCGACGACGCCGTCCGCCTGGCCGGCTTCGGCGGCGACCCCCGCATCTTCGGGGCCAAGCCGGGCGCCTACGGCTCGGGCGTGCTGCCCCTCCTCGACTCGGGCGACTGGCGGGGCGACGGCGACCTGGCCGCCGTGTACGAGGCGTGGAGCGGCTTCGCCTACGGCCGGGCCGGGATGGGCGTGCCGGCCGCGGGCGCCATGCGCCGGCGGTTCTCCACCATCGAGGTGGCGGTGAAGAACCAGGACAACCGCGAGCACGACATCTTCGACTCCGACGACTACCTGCAGGACCACGGCGGCATGGTGGCGACCATCCGCGCCCTCACCGGCGCCCAGCCCAAGGCGTGGTTCGGCGACTCGGCCGACCCGGCGCGGCCGCGCGTGCGCAGCCTGGCCGAGGAGGCGGCGCGGGTGGTGCGCACGCGGGTGCTCAACCCGAGGTGGATCGGCGCCATGCAGCGCCACGGCTACAAGGGGGCCTTCGAGCTGGCCGCCACCGTGGACTATCTGTTCGGCTACGACGCGACGGCGCAGGTGGTGGAGGACTGGATATACGAGCGGGTCACGGCCGCCTACGTGGCCGACCCCGAGTTGCGGAGGTTCTTCGAGCGCTCGAACCCCTGGGCGCTGCGCTCGATCGCCGAGAAGCTCCTCGAGGCCTGCGAGCGGGGGCTGTGGGAGGCCTCGGCCGGGTCGCTCGCCACCCTCCGCCAGGCCCTGCTGGAGGCGGAGGGATGGGAGGAGTCGAGATGAGGGCGACCGGCGCCCGGGTGCGCTTCCCGTTCAGCGCCGTCGTGGGCCACGACGACGTCAAGCTGGCACTCCTGCTGAACTCCGTGGACCCCCGCATCGGCGGCGTGCTCCTGCGGGGCCAGAAGGGCAGCGCCAAGACCACCCTTGCCCGGGGCCTGGCCGCCCTGCTGCCCGGTGGCGCCCCGTTCGTGGAGCTGCCCCTCGGCGCCACCGAGGACCGCCTGGTCGGCAGCCTCGACGTGGCCGCCGCGCTCGGCGAGGGCCGGCGCCGCTTCCAGGCGGGCCTGCTGGCCGGCGCCCACGGCGGCGTGCTCTACGTCGACGAGGTCAACCTCCTGGCCGACCACCTGGTCGACGTGCTGCTCGACGTGGCGGCCAGCGGCGTGAACGTGGTGGAGCGGGAGGGGCTGTCGGAGTCGCACCCGGCCCGGTTCGTGCTGGCCGGGTCCATGAACCCCGAGGAGGGCGACCTGCGGCCCCAGCTGCTCGACCGCTTCGGCCTGGCCGTCGACGTGGCCGCCAGCGCCGACGCCGGGGCCCGGTCCGAGGCGGTGCGCCGGCGCCTCGCCTTCGACGCCGACCCGGCCGTCTTCGCCGCCGCCTGGGCCGGGGAGGAGGACCGCCTGCGGGCCCGGCTGGCCGCCCACCGCCCCGCCGACCTGCCCACCGGGCTGCTCACCCGCGTCTCGGCGCTGTGCGCGTCGGTGGGCGCGGAGGGCCTCCGCGCCGACCTGGTGATCTGCCGGGCGGCCGCCGCCCTGGCCGGGTGGGAGGGCGAGGCCACCGCCACCGTGGAGCACGTGCGGCGCGTCGCCCCCCTGGCCCTGGCCCACCGGCGCCGGCGCTCCCCCTTCGACCATCCGGGGGTCGACGGCGAGGCCATCGACGACGCCCTGCGCGATCCCCCGCCGCCCGACCCCCCCGATGGGGGGGACCAGGCGGGTGGCGACCACGGCGCCGGCGGCCAGGG
>JBOGHR010000755.1:0-4875 GCA_050744905.1 Acidimicrobiales bacterium | reverse complement strand
ACGTTGGGCTCGCCGGCGACGTACCACCGCCAGCGGTGCTCGACGCCGCTGGTGAGCCCGACCCGGCCGGTGTTGGCGGGGTGGGCGGGGGGCGGGGTGCCGTCGTCGGCCAGGAACGGGCCCCGGTCGGCCGTGACCAGGTCGGCGCCGTCGTGGGCGCCGGTGATCCCCAGGGCCTGGCACAGGCGGCCCGGCCCCCGGCACAGGTCCCGGTCCCGGCCGGCGCCGGGCCGGGCGGCCCGCATGGCGTCCAGCCCGTTCAACGGGGCGAGGGCCCGCAGCAGGACGGCGACGCCGACGCCCTCCTCGCCGCAGACGGCGTTGGCGCACCAGTGGATGCCGTACGACCGGTACACGTAGAGCAGCCCGGGAGGGCCGAACATGGAGGCGTTGCGGGGAGTGCGCCCCCGGAAGGCGTGGCTGGCCGGGTCCTCGCCGCCGGCGTACGCCTCCACCTCCACCACCCGCCCCGACCGCCGGCCCACCAACAGCACCTTGTTGAGCAGCTCGGGCGCCACCACCCGGGGGTCGCGGCGGTAGAACGCCCGGGGGAGGGGGACGGCGGTCACCCTTCGCTCCCCGTCCCTCAGGGGCTGCGCCACCGGGCCACCAGGTCGGCGTCCTGCTGGAGGCGCTTTCGGAAGCGGGCGAGCTGGTCGGCGACCGGGCGGGGGCCGGCGCCTCCGGGCGTGGTGCGCCGGGCCACGGCGGCGCCGGGCTCGAGCAGGGGCAGGGCCTCGGCGCCCAGGTCGGGGTGGGCCTCCACCAGCTCGGCCAGCGGCACCCCCCGCTCCACGCACGACCGCACCAGCCCGCCGACCACCCGGTGGGCGTCGCGGAAGGGCATGCCCCGCTCCACCAGCCAGTCGGCCAGGTCGACGGCGGCCGAGGCGTCGTCGGAGGCCGCCGCCTGCATGCGGGCGTCGTCGAAGTGGGCGGTGGCGAGGACGCCGGCCATGGCGGGCAGAGCCAGGAGAAGCTGGTCGACGGCGTCGAAGAGCGGCTCCTTGTCCTCCTGCAGGTCCCGGTTGTACGCCAGGGGGAGGCCCTTCAGGGTGGCCAGCATGCCGGCGACGTGGCCGATCAGGCGCCCGGCCTTGCCCCGCGCCAGCTCGGCCACGTCGGGGTTCTTCTTCTGGGGCAGCATGGAGCTGCCGGTGGCCCAGGCGTCGTCGAGGCGCAGGAACCCGTACTCCTCGCTCGACCACAGCACGACCTCCTCCCCCAGGCGGGACAGGTGGACGCCGAGCAGGGCGAGGTCGAAGAGGGCCTCGGCGACGAAGTCGCGGTCGCTCACCGCGTCGAGCGAGTTCTCGAAGCGCTGGGCGAAGCCCAGCTCGGCGGCGACCCAGTCGGGGTCGAGGGGCAGCGACGAGCCGGCCAGGGCGCCGGCGCCGAGGGGCGAGACGTCCAGCCGCTCGATGGTGCCCTCCAGCCGGTCGACGTCGCGCGCCAGCGCCCAGCCGTGGGCCAGCAGGTGGTGGGCGAGGAGGACGGGCTGGGCCCGCTGGAGGTGGGTGTAGCCGGGGAGGTAGGCGTCGCCGGCGCCCTCGGCCCGGGCCAGGAGCACCTGCTGGAGGCGGATGACCTCGGCGGCGACGGCGGCCAGCTCCCGCTTGGCGAACAGGCGCAGGGCGGTGGCCACCTGGTCGTTGCGGCTGCGCCCGGTGTGCAGCTTGCCGCCCACGTCGCCGGCGATCTCGGTCACCCGGCGCTCGATGGCGGTGTGGACGTCCTCGTCGGTGGGGGCGAAGGCGAAGCTGGCGCCGGCCAGCTCCTCGCCCACCCGGTTGAGCGCGGTGATGAGGATGCTGACCTCCTCGCCGGTGAGGATGCCGGCCTTGCCCAGGCCACGGACGTGGGCCCGGGACCCGGCCACGTCGTCGCCCGCCAGGCGCCGGTCGAAGCCCAGGCTGGAGGTGAAGGCCACCAGCTCGGGCGCCGGCGTCGACGCCAGCCGGCCGTCCCAGAGCCTCACCGGTCCCCCCGGCGGGCCTGGCGGGCGGCCCACGTCTCCACGCCCAGGCCCCACAGGCGCACGAAGCCCTCGGCGTCGGAGTGGCGGAAGCGGTCGGCCGCCTCGTAGGTGGCCAGGGCGTAGTCGTACAGGCCGACCTCGCTGCGCCGGCCGGCCACGATGCAGCGGCCCGGCACCTCGCAGCGCAGCCGCACCTCGCCGGTGACGAAGCGCTGGCTCTCCTCCACGAAGGCGTCGAGGGCCTGCTTGAGGGGCGAGAACCACAGCCCGTCGTAGACCAGCTCGGCGTAGCGGGGCTCCAGGCGGGCCTTCTCGTGGGCCAGGTCGCGCTCGAGGGTCAGGTCCTCCAGGTCGGCGTGGGCCATGAGCAGGGCCAGGGCCCCGGGGCACTCGTAGACCTCGCGGCTCTTGATCCCGACCCGGCGGTTCTCGACCATGTCGATCCGCCCCCAGCCGTACGACCCCACCACCCGGGTGACCTCGTCGATCAGGTCGTGGAGGGGAAGCTCCCTGCCGTCGAGGCTGACGGGCACCCCCCGCTCGAAGCCGATGGTGAGCTCGGTGGCGCCGGTGGCGGTGGGCGTCGTGAGCTCGTATACCTCCTCGGGGGGCTGCTCCCAGGGGTCCTCCAGGATCCCGCACTCGATGGTGCGGCCCCACAGGTTCTGGTCGATGGAGTAGGGGCTGGCCCTGGTGACGGTGACGGGGATGTCGAAGCGGGCGGCGTACTCGATGGACTGCTCCCGGGTCAGGCCCCACTCCCGCACGGGGGCCACGATGTCCAGGTCGGGGGCCAGGGCCCGGGTGCTGACCTCGAAGCGCACCTGGTCGTTGCCCTTGCCCGTGCAGCCGTGGGCGATGCCGGTGGCGCCGTGCTCGCGGGCGGCAGCCACCAGGTGCTTGACGATCAGCGGGCGCGACAGCGACGACACCAGGGGGTACTTGCCCTCGTACCGGGCGTTGGCCCGCAGGGCGGGGGCGACGAAGTCCCGGGCGTACTCCTCCCGGCAGTCGACCACGACGGCGTCGACGGCGCCGGCGGCCATCGCCCGCCCCCGGATGTCCTCGAAGTCGCCGCCCTGGCCGACGTCGGCGGCCAGGGCGATCACCTCCAGGCCCATCTCCTCGCCCATCCACCGCACGGCGACCGACGTGTCCAGCCCGCCGCTGTACGCCAACACGACCCGCTTGCTCATGTGCTCTCTCTTCCCTGGTCCAGTCCGGCGAGGGCGGACAGCCGCCTCGCCACCTCGGCGCCGCCGACCGGCTCTGCGGCCACCACGATCACGGTGTCGTCGCCGGCCACCGTGCCGACGATCTCCTCCAGCCCCGCCCGGTCGAGGGCCGAGCCCACCACGTGGGCCGACCCGGGCGGCGTGCGGAGCACGACGATGTTCCCCGACGACGCCACGTCGCCCACCCAGTCGCCCAGGACCCGCCGGAGGTGGTCCTCGGGGGCCAGGCGGTCCTTGGCCATCTCGGGGATGGCGTAGACGGTCTCCCCGCCCGGCACCCGCACCTTCACCGCGCCCAGCTCCTCGAGGTCGCGCGACACGGTGGCCTGGGTGGCGCTGAGGCCGTCGGCGGCCAGCAGCTCGACGAGCTGGGCCTGGCTGGTGACGGCGTGACGCTCCAGCAGCCCCGCCACCCGGTGCTGACGCTGGCGCTTGGGGGTGGTCACGGCCCGGCCCCCAGCAGGAAGAGCAGGAGGCCCCGCATGGCGTGCATGCGGTTCTCGGCCTGCTGCCACACCACGCTGGCCGGCCCGTCGAGCACGCCGGCGCTCACCTCCTCGCCCCGGTGGGCGGGCAGGCAGTGCAGGAACAGCGCCCCGGCGGCGGCACCGGCCATGAGCCGCTCGTCGACGGTGTAGCCGGCGAAGGCCAGGCGGCGGCGCTCGGCCTCGTCCTCCTGGCCCATCGACGCCCACACGTCGGTGTAGACGGCGTCGGCGCCGGCCACCGCCTCCTCGGGGGTGGCGGCCAGGACCACCGTGCCGCCCAGGGCCCGGGCCCGGTCCACGGTGGCGGCCGGCACCGCGAAGCCGGGGGGCGCCGCCACCCTCGCCTCCACGCCCGCCAGGGCGGCGGCCAGGACGAGCGAGCGGCACACGTTGTTGCCGTCGCCCACGTAGGCGACCCGGCGGCCGTCGAGGGCGCCCCACCGCTGGCGCAGGGTGAGCAGGTCGGCCAGGGCCTGGCACGGGTGGCTGTCGTCGGAGAGCAGGTTCACCACGGGGACGGTCGTCGCCTCGGCCATGCGGGACAGCTTGGCGTGCTCGAACACCCGGGCGCCGATGGCGGCGTGGTAGCGGCCGAGGACGCGGGCGGCGTCGGCCGCCGGCTCCCGCACGTCCACGTCCACCTCCTCGGCCCGGAGGGACACGGGGTGGCCGCCGAGCTGGACCACGGCCATCTCGGTGGCGTTGCGAGTGCGAAGGGACGGCTTCTCGAACAGCAGGGCCACGCCCCGGCCGGCCAGGACCGGGGGCGGGTCGGGCCGCTCGGCCAGGTCGAGGACGGCGGCCAGCTCGTCGGCGGTGAGGTCGTCGACCTCCAGCAGGTGGCGGGGCGCGGCGGTCATGCCGGGCCGCCTCCCGGCGAACCGGCGCGCGGAACGACACGGGAACCACGTCGCTTCGCGCGCAGGATCGGGGAGGGCGTCACGCCAGGACCCCGGCGAGGATGGCGACGGCCTCGTCGATCTCGTCGGCGGTGACGAGGAGGGAGGGCTCGAGCCGCAGGGCGGAGGGGGTGACGGCGTTGACGACCAGGCCGGCGGCCAGGGCCCGGGCGGCGACGTCGCCGGCGGTGCCCGGCTCGGCCAGCTCGGCGGCCAGCAACAGGCCCCGGCCCCGCACGGACGCCACGCCGGGCAGCGACTCCAGCGCCTTGGCC
>JBOGHR010000754.1:0-2568 GCA_050744905.1 Acidimicrobiales bacterium | reverse complement strand
TCGCCGAGGTCAAGCGCCGCTCGCCGTCGCGGGGCGACCTGGCGCCAGACGCGGTGCCCGCCGTCCTGGCCAAGGCGTACGCCGACGGGGGCGCCACCTGCCTGTCGGTGCTCACCGACGCCCGGTTCTTCGGCGGGTCGCCCGAGGACCTGGCCGAGGCGCGGGCCGCCACCGACCTGCCCGTGCTGCGCAAGGACTTCACCGTCTCCGAGCGCGACGTGTGCGACGCCCGCCTCATGGGCGCCGACGCCGTCCTGCTCATCGTGGCCGCCCTGGACGGCGGCGAGCTGGGCCGGTTGGTGCGCCTGGCCGGCGAGGTGGGCCTCGACGCCGTGGTGGAGGTGCACGACGAGGCCGAGCTGGAGCGGGCCCTGGCCGCCGGCGCCCGCCTGGTGGGGGTGAACCAGCGGGACCTCACCACCTTCGAGGTCGACCCCGGCCGGGCCGTGCGGGTGGCCGCCGCCGTCCCCGACGGCGTGGTCACGATCGCCGAGTCGGGGATCCGGGGACCGCAGGACGCCGCCCGCCTGGCGGCCGCCGGCTACGACGCCGTGCTGGTGGGCGAGTCGCTGGTCACGAGCGACGACCCGGCCGCCGCCGTGCGGGCGCTGCGCGCATGTTCGTGAAGGTCTGCGGCACGACCAGCGAGGAGGACGCCCTGCTGGCCGTGGCCATGGGCGCCGACGCCGTGGGGTTCATCTTCGCTCCCTCGCCCCGCCAGGTCTCGGTGGCCGCCGTGCGCGACATCGTGGGCCGGCTGCCCCGCGAGGTCGTCACCGTGGGGGTGTTCCGCGACGAGGCGCCCGAGCAGGTGGTCAAGGTGGTCAACGGCATCGGCCTCAACGCCGCCCAGCTCCACGGCCACGAGACGCCGGCCCAGGTGCAGTGGGTGGTCGAGCGGGTCCCCCTGGTCATCAACGCCTTCCCGGCCGGGAGCAGCGCCATCCGGCGGGCCGCCGACTACGGTGCCCAGGTCGTGATGCTCGACGCCCCGTCGCCCGGCTCCGGCCAGGTGTTCGACTGGTCGCTGGTCGACGGCGTGCCGCCCGGGTCGCGGCTGCTGCTCGCCGGGGGGCTCACCCCCGACAACGTGGCCGACGCCATCGCCCAGGCCCGGCCCTGGGGGGTGGACGTGTGCACCGGCGTCGAGGGGGCGCCGGGCCGGAAGGACGCCGTGAGGCTGCGGGCCTTCGTGGCCGCCGCCCGCGCCGCCGCCCCCGACGACGAGGCCGACACCGGCGAGGGCCCCTTCGACTGGGCGAGCGACCGGTGACCGTCGCCCACCCCGCCCCCGCCGGCCTCATGGGCGAGCCCGACGGGGCCGGCCGCTTCGGCCGCTTCGGCGGGCGCTTCCTGCCCGAGGCCCTGGTGCCGGCGTGCCAGGAGCTGGAGGCCGCCTTCCGCGCCGCCTGGTCCGACCCGTCGTTCACCGCCGAGTACCAGGGCATCCTCCGGGCCAACGGCCGCCCCACGCCGGTCACCGAGTGCCGGCGCCTGTCCGAGCGGCTGGGCGTGCGGGTCCTGCTCAAGCGGGAGGACCTCACCCACACCGGGTCGCACAAGATCAACAACGTCATCGGCCAGGCCCTGCTCACGGCGCGCATGGGCAAGGCGCGGGTGGTGGCCGAGACGGGGGCGGGCCAGCACGGGGTGGCGACCGCCACCGCGGCGGCCATGTTCGGCTTCGAGTGCGTCGTCTACATGGGCGAGGTGGACGTCGAGCGCCAGGCCCTCAACGTGTTCCGCATGCGCCTGCTGGGCGCCGACGTGCGCCCGGTGGCGTCGGGCAGCCGCACGCTCAAGGACGCCATCAACGAGGCGTTCCGCGACTGGGTGTCGTCGGTCGAGACCACCCACTACTGCCTGGGCTCGGTCACCGGGCCCCACCCCTACCCGTGGATGATCCGCGAGCTCCAGCGGGTCATCGGCGACGAGGCCCGGGGGCAGTGCCGGGCCCTCCTCGCCGGCGCCGACCCCGACTACGTGGTGGCGTGCGTGGGCGGCGGGTCCAACGCCGCCGGCACCTTCGCCGGCTTCGTCGACACCGGCGCCCGCCTGGTGGGCGTGGAGCCGGCCGGGGGGGCGGCGGTGGGCCGGGGCATCCCCGGCGTGGTGCACGGGTCGCTCTCCCAGCTCCTCCAGGACGAGTACGGCCAGGTGCTGGAGGCGCACTCCGTGTCCGCCGGCCTCGACTACCCGGGCGTCGGTCCCGAGCACGCCCACCTGGCCGACGTGGGCCGGGCCCGCTACGTCGCCGCCGCCGACGACGAGGTCCTCGCCGCCCTCCGGCTCCTGGCGACCACCGAGGGGATCATCCCCGCCCTCGAGCCCGCTCACGCCGTGGCCTGGGTGGTGCGGGCGGCCGGGACGGCCGAGCTGCCCGCCGGCTCCACCGTGCTGGTGACCATGTCGGGCCGGGGCGACAAGGACGCCGAGCAGGTCATGCGCCTGCTGGAGGACGGGTCGTGACGACCACGCGATGCCGGCCGGCCACGCCGTGACGGTGGGCGGGCCTACGGTGGGCCGTCCGGCGGTGGGCGCCCTGGAGGCGCGCCTGCGGGCCCGGCG
>JBOGHR010000753.1:0-1528 GCA_050744905.1 Acidimicrobiales bacterium | reverse complement strand
ACCAGGACCCGGTGGCGCCGGTGCGCGACTGAGCGCCGGTCCCCTCCGGCCGCCCCGACGTCAGCGGTGCACGAGGATCGACGAGAGGTCGGACTGCCCGCGGTAGCGGCCGCTGTCACGCTCCTCGTCCCACCGTCCACGACAGGAGGCGCACTCGCAGGAGTCGATCCCGAGGGAGGCGACGAACAGCCGGGCGACGTCGTAGGACAGGCAGAACGGGCACTGCAGCCGGCCCGACCCGCCGTCGTCGCCCCGGTGTCCCGGTGGGTATCCCACGCTTCGTAAGGATACCGGGCGGATCCGCCTACGTGGCGTGATCGGCACGTTTCCCGGCCCCTCGCCGGCCATGCCCCCCGCCGCCCGGAGGCCGGCGCCCGACCCGGGGACGGGCCGGGCGGTCAGGCGATGACGTCGAGGATCCCGTGCTCGTGGAGGAACTCGGCCAGGCCGTCGACCAGGCGCAGCTCGGCCACCTCCGACAGCGGCACCCAGGCGGCCTCGGCGGCGTCGGAGCCGGCCACCGGGTCGGTGGGGTCGAGCACGCTCACCCGGAAGTCCAGGATGACGTGGTGCTCTCCCGCGCCGATGCGCTCCACCCACCCGACCAGCTCGTCGCACACGCCGTCGAGGCCGGTCTCCTCGGCCAGCTCCCGCAGCACCGCCTCGGCCAGCGTCTCGCCCCGGTCGACCCGGCCGCCCGGGACCGACCACTCGCCGGCCGCCGGCCCCCGGCCCCGGCGGACCAGCAGCAGGCGCTCGCCGTGCACGGCGACGGCGCCGACGCACAGCTCGGGCCCCGGCGCCGAACCGGTTCCGCCGCCGTCGCCCACCCGCGACCTCAGCCCTCGAGGCGCCGGTGCATCACCAGCAGACGCGCCGTGAAGCCCGACTCCTCGAAGAAGTTCTTGGTCTCCCTCGCCCCGGGCAGCGCGGTGGCGTCCACGCCCATGCACCCCCGGGCGACGAACCACGCCACCAGGTCGTCCATGATGGCCTCCCCCACGCCCACGGCGCGCGCCCCCTCCTCCACGAACAGGTCGTCGATGACGCCGAGGCAACGGCCGTCCCGGAGCGCCTCCAGCCGGCCGGTGCCGAAGCCGACCACCACGTCGTCGATGGTGCCGGCCACGACCACCGACCCGGGGTCGGCCACGGCGTGGCGCAGGCTCTCGCCCACCGGTTCGGCCCGCGCCTCCCGGGCGACGAACACCGCCCCGCCCCGCTCGCGGTCCGCGAACTCGGCCAGCGCCGCCCGGCACAGGGCCGCCAGCCTGGGCACGTCGTCGGCGGTGGCGCGGCGGGCGGCCTCCACCTGCTAGCCCCGGGGACCCGCGGGACGGCGCACTACCCGCCCGACTGGAGCTGGGCGATGCGCCCCAGGATGGTCTTTCGGGCCCGGTGGGCGGCCTCGTAGGCCCGCACCGCCTCGAGCTCGTCGCCCGACAGCCCGTCGAGCCGCTGGACGACGTGGGGCGCGGACAGCGAGTCGTAGCCCGGGATGGCGAGCGACGCGGCGTGGGGCCGGGAC
>JBOGHR010000752.1:0-5203 GCA_050744905.1 Acidimicrobiales bacterium | reverse complement strand
CCGCCGGGCCGGGCGTCACCGGCCGCCGCCCCCACACGGTGGGCACGCCCGGGCGTTGCGCCGTCGCGAAGTGGGTAGGCGAGCACCATGACCGAGCGAGACCACCCGCCCGAGCCGGTGTCCGACCTGGAGAAGGAGGGCATCCCGGACCTGGAGGGGGCATACCCCGGGGAGGCCGCCACCGGGCTCAGCTGGGATGGGGTGGTGGCACCCGGCGACGCGCCCAGGGCCGCCGAGGACTTCGGCACCACGGCCGCCGAGGAGCGCCTCGACGAGCCGCTGTCGCGCCGGGTCGGGCGGGAGACGCCCGACGGGGCCGGGGCCGGGCAGAGCACCGTCGACGACATCGCCGCCGCCCGCCGGCTGGTGGAGACGCAGCAGGGGCCCGTCGACGACGAGGAGGGAGACCTGGTGGGCGGCATGGCCTCCTACGACCCCGGCGCGCTCTCCGCCGAGGAGGCCGCCGTGCACGTCGTGGACGAGGCGGAGGCCGGCGGCGTGAGCTGGGACCAGAGCCCCGACTACGTCGGCGACGAGGCCCCCGGCGGCGGGGCGGACGAGCGACGACCGGGAGAATGAGGGACGGTCGCCGCCGGCCTCATCGCCTTCCTCGGCGGGTTCATCCTCATGAACGTGTTCAAGGAGGAGCTGCCCCACGATCCTCGGCGAGCGCACTTCGGGTGGTTCTTGGCCGGCGTCACGATCTACGCCGCCCTCATCCTCGTCGTCGCCGCCGTCGAGCACGGGGGCGAACCGACCCGGACCGAGGCGGAGGCGGCGGCGGGGAGCCACGCCCCCCTCTCCGCCCGGCGAGGTGGCGGCGGGCCCACTTCTGCCATCTCGACCACGGCGTAGCCGGAGACGGCGACGAGGGCGATGCGGGCCCAGGCGCCGCCGCCGATGGGCGCCGAGTGGAACAGGCCGTTCATGAACGGGGCGCGGGTGAACGCCAGCTGGAGGGCGATCATGGCGGCGGCGCGAGACCTGGGCGAACACGTCGCAGCGCTCCACGGCCCTCGGACGTCTCGCCGGCCCGCCGGGCGGCGAGCTCGGCTCCGGTCCCTCCGAGGCGGGCCGCCCGCTCCCACGACGCGGTCGCCGGGCGCGCGGCGTTCGGTCAGTCGGCGGCGAGCCGGCGGAGGGCGGCGCGGTCGCCGTCGTCGATCGCCAGGAAGACCAGCCGGTACTCGTGCCCGTCCGGCAGCTCCAGCGCCTGGGAGATGGCGGCCAGGGCGACCACCGACCGCCCCGTCAGCAGCTCCAGCGTGACGGTCGGGTCGCATCCCTCGGGGAACGGGTGGCGGACGCGCACCCGGCAGCCGCCCTCGCCGAGGTCCACGGTCTCGCCGCTGACCGACGAGAACGCCGCCCGGTCGTCCGCTGCCGGGTCATCGAAGTTGGAGAGCAAGGCGGGGACGGCGAGGGCCACCCGCGACGCCGTCCGCCGCTGCACCCGCTCCACCTGGTGGCTGCGGAGGTCGACCACGCCGGCAGTGCCGTCGTGGGGCGACAGCGTCGCCTTGACCCGGTAGAGCGCTTCGGGGGCCACGAAGCTGGCGACGACCTCGCCGGGCGCCACGGCGGGACGGGAGCCGCCGAGGTGGACGACGATGGAGCCCGGCTCGACGTCGAGCACCACGCCCGTCATCCGGTCGTCGTCGTCGTCCTCCCGCTCGATCAGAGCCACCTGGCCCGCCACCGGCCTCCACTCCGACGCCATGGGCGGCGACACTACCAACGGGACCGGCAGGCCCCGGCCGAGGAGCCGCCGACGCCCGCCTGCAGGCCGAGCAGGACGAGAGCGGCGATGACCAGGTAGGGCAGGCGATCGCGGCGGGCCCGCCCCAGGGCCGGAAGGCGATGGCGGTCACCAGCGCCAGCGCACCGATCAGCGGCTCGACGGTGTTGGCGACGGCCCACGCCAGCGCCAGCCCGGGGCGAGAGGCCGAGGTGGAGGTCGACGGCCACCTCGGCGACGGCGACGCCCTTGCTCAGCGCCGCGTACCCGAGCGCCACGAGCGTGGCCTCCAGCGCCGTGAGTGAAGCGTCCTGGGCATCCGACCCCTGAACGCATCGGCAGGCGGGCGCCGACGTCAGCAGACGGCCGCCTCGTGGCCGGCCCGCGGTCCCCGACGAAGGGCGCGACCGGTACGATTCCTCCCGGGGTGAGGAGGCACGACCACGGGGTCGCAGGGGCGGCGGGCGCTTCCCACCGGCGCGGGCTGGTCGGGCTGGTCGCGGCGACGGCCCTGGCTGCCTGTGCGCCTCCCGCCGTCGAGCGCACCGACCTGGTGGTGGAGGCCACGACGTCGACGGCGCCCGCCACCTCCACCACGGCGCCCGACCCGGCGGCGTTGCGCCTCGGGCAGCGGACGACCACGCGGGAGGGCAACGACGTCGAGGTCACCGCATTCGTGCAGCCCGTGTCCCCGGGCGCCCTCCAGCCCGACCGGGGCATGGAGTTCGCGGCCGCCGAGGTCCGGATCTGCGCCGGCCCCCGGGGTGCCCGGCGGGTGACCGCCGAGTCGTTCAAGATCGAGATGGCCGACGGCACCACCCGGGGCCGGTCGTTCCTGGGCCCCAAGGAGCCGGCGCTGACCCAGGCCCGCCTCGGTGGCGGCGAGTGCGTGCGGGGATGGGTCGACTTCGAGGTGCCGGAGGGAGAGCGCCCCGCCCACGTCGTGTTCCAGGGCTCGTCGGTCGTGCGGTGGCGCGCCGGCGGCCGCTGAGCGGGAGGACGCACGCCGCGCCCCCGTCACCACCCGGACCGGCGGGCGCGGCTCCCGGCACCCCGCCCGCCGCGTCACGCGACCGCGGCCGCCACCTCGCCGAGGAGGGCCACCATGGCGACGTCGGCGTGGTCCTGCATCTGGAGCATGACCCGATCGACGCCCGCCTCCTCCAGCGCCCGCAGCCGGGCCACCGCCTCCTCCACGGTGCCGATCACCCAGGCAGGGGCGATCTCCCGGCGGAAGCGGCCCTCGGGCCGGACCTGCCCCCGGCGCTCCGTCGCCGCCCGCCAGCCGCTCGCCCACCTCGGCGCCGTCCGCCCCGACCACGCCGCCGGTCATGAGCGAGAACACCAGCGCCCCGGGGTCGCGCCCGGCCGCCTCCCAGGCGGCGGCCACGGCGACCCGCCGGCGGCGGCACGTCTCGGGATCGGCGAAGACGGTGTTGTACTCGTCGGCCCACCGGGCGGCGACCTCCACGCTGCGGCGCCCGCCGCTGCCGCCCACGATGAGGTTCGGGTGGGGCCGGGAGACGGGCTTGGGCACGGCGTCGAGCTGGTCGACGCGGTAGTGGCGGCCGGCGAAGGAGAACGGGCCCGCCGACCAGGAGCGGTGCACGATCTCGACCTGCTCCTCGAGCACCTCCAGCCGCGCCTCGGCGTCGGGGAACGGGAACCCGTACGCCGCGTGCTCGCGCTCGTGCCAGCCGGCGCCCATCCCGACCTCCACCCTCCCGCCCGACACGTGGTCCACCGTCGTGGCCGTCTTGGCCAGCACCGACGGGTGGCGGAACGTCGCCGGCGACACCAGCGTGCCCAGGCGCAGCCGGGTCGTGGCCCCCGCCATGGCCGCCAGCGTGGCCCAGGCGTCGAGCGACGCCCGCTCCGGCCGGTCCTGCACGGACCCGTAGTGGTCGGATCGGAACAGGGCGTCGAGGCCGGCGTCCTCGCTGGCCCGGGCCAGCCACTGATCCCAGCTCACGCCCTCCTGGCCCTCGACCATCAGGCACACGCGCACGCCGCCGATCCTCGCACGGCGCCCGTAAGGGCCTGCGAATGAACTACCTGCTCGGAAGAGGCGACGCCGGTCTGCTTCGATCAGGCCAGGAACGGGTTCACTGGCAACGACTTCTCCCGACCGCGCAGGCAGACCGGCGTCGCCTCTTCACTCCCGTAGTTCATTCGCAGTCCCTGACCGGATCGACGCCTACCATGCGGGCGATGACGGGCCCCACCGACGCCGAGCTACTGGGGGCGGCCGCCGACGGCGACGGGCGGGCGTGGGACGCCCTGGTCGAGCGGTTCGGCGGGCTGGTGTGGTCGATCGCCCGGGCCCACCGGCTGAGTGCGGCCGACGCGGCCGACGTCAGCCAGACGGCGTGGCTCCGGCTGGTGGAGAACCTGGGCCGCATCCGCGAGCCCGACCGGGTGGGGGCGTGGATGGCGACGACGACCAGGAACGAGTGCCTGCGGGTCATCCGCCGGTCGGGCCGCCAGGTGCCGACCGACATGGACGTCGACGCCGAGCCGCCCGACACCGCCTCCCCGCTGGCCGACGAGGGCCTCCTCACCGGCGAGCGCGACGCCGCCCTGTGGCGGGCGTTCTCCGCCATCCCCGAGCGCTGCCAGGTCCTCCTGCGGCTGCTCATCTCCGACCCCCCGCCCAGCTACGAGGAGATCGGCGCCGCCCTCGGCATGCCCGTGGGCAGCATCGGCCCCACCCGGGCCCGGTGCCTGGAGCACCTGCGCCGCAGGACCGGTATCACGAGCCTCCTCGGTGGCTCCTAGCTACGAGGGTCAGGAGGAGGCGGCGATGGCCGAAGACGTGAACGGGACCGACGAGGCGGACCTCCGCCTCCTCGACGCCCTCCGCGCCGTGGCCGGAGCCGCGGACCCCGTGCCGGCGGCCGTGGTGCAGGCGGCCAAGGAGAGCTTCACCTGGCGCAGCATCGACGCCGAGCTGGCCGCGCTGGCCTACGACTCCCTGCTGGACGACGCCCTCCTGGCCGGAACCCGCAGCGAAGCGGCACCCCGCACCCTCACCTTCGAGGCGGCCGACGTGGTCGTGGAGGTCGAGGTGGTCGACACCGGCGCCCAGCGCCGGCTGCTGGGCCAGCTCGTGCCGCCCCGGCCGGCCGAGATCCAGGTACGCCACTCGGGCGGCACGATCCGCACCGGCGCCGACGAGGTCGGCCGCTTCACCGCGCCGGGCGTGGCCCCCGGCCCGGTGAGCCTCCGCTGCCGCATCGCCGGGCACGAGGCGACGCCCGTCGAGACCCCCTGGGTCGTGGTCTGAACCCCCGGACGGCCGCGGCCGGCACACCACGACGGCCCGCCCCCTCGTGCCCGTCCCGGGCGGCGGGGTGCTGCTGGACACCCCGGGGCAGCGCAGCGTGCCGCCGTGGGACGCCGAGTCGGGCGTGGCCCCGACCTTCGACGGCCCGGCGCGACGAGCACGCCCGCCGGGCCGAGGGC
>JBOGHR010000751.1:0-1615 GCA_050744905.1 Acidimicrobiales bacterium | reverse complement strand
GGGCGCCGTCGTCGGCCGCCTCGCCGGCGACGGTCGCCCCCGACGACAGCAGCCGCACCAGCTCGCAGGCCACGTCGGCGGCCACCGCCCGCCGGGCCTGGTTCACCACGACGTAGCCCTCCCTGGTGAGGCCGACCAGGCCGTCGGCCCGGTGCAGCACCCGGAGCCGCAGCGGCTCGGGATGGGGGGCACCGCCCAGACGGGCGTGCTGGTGGGCGTCGGCCGCCCGCACCGGCGTGTAGGCGATGCCGGGGTGGCCGAGGCGGGCTCCCCCGAACAGCGCGTCGTAGGCGTCGACCAGTCCCTGGTCGCTGCGCCAGTTGACGGCGAGGGTGGCCCGCCGGCGGGCCGTGCGCGCCGCCTCGAGGTACGCGTACACGTCGGCGCCCCGGAAGGCGTAGATCGCCTGCTTGGGGTCGCCGATGAGCACCAGCGCAGCGTCGCCGCCACCGAAGGCGCGCTGGAGGATCCGCCACTGCACCGGGTCGGTGTCCTGGAACTCGTCGACGAGGGTGACCTGGTAGCGCGCCCTCAGCCGCCGGCACGCCACCGTCCCCCGCTCGGAGGGGTCGGCCAGCGTGGCTGCCAGGCGGGTGAGCAGGTCGTCGTACGTGATGACCCGCGCCCGGCGCTTGCGGCGCTCCACCTCGGCACGCACGGCCAGGGCGAACCGCCGGCGCATGGCCCAGTCGGAGGCGGGGTCGGCGTCGGCCGGCTCCACCGCCGCCGTGGGGTGGCGCACGGCGACGTCGGCGATGGCCAAGGCCTCCCTGCGGCCGAACGGCGGCGAGCCGGAGCCGAAGAACCGGCGCACGTACAGGTCGTCGACCACCTGGGTGCGCAGGTCGTCGAGGTCCTCGGCGAAGGTGACGTCGCGCTCCACGTCGCCGGCCACGCCCAGGCTGGACAGCACGTGCTGGCAGAACCCGTGGGTGGTGTCGATGGTGGCGGCGTCGAACTCGGCCAGGGCGGTGGCCATGCGCCGCCGGCGCCGCTCCACCTCCTCGGGCGTGCCGCGCGCCAGCAGGCACAGCACGTCGTCGCCGGGGTCGGGCGCCACGCCGGACGCCGCCCGGGCCAGCCCCTGCTCGGCGCTCACCAGCCGGGCACGGACCCGCTCGCGCAGCTCGCCGGTGGCCATGCGGGTGAACGTCACCAGCATCAGGCGGTCGAGGGGGACGCCGTCGGCCACGTAGCGGGCGGCCAGGGCGGCGATGGTGAACGTCTTGCCCGTGCCGGCGCTGGCCTCCAGCACGGTGACGCCGGTGGGCAGCGGCCCGCAGACGTCGAACGGCGCCGTCACCGGCGCTCCTCCACGGCCAGCAGGGGGTCCCAGAGCCGGCGGGCGTAGCGTCCGAAGCGGGTGTCCTCGTCGCCCGCCCAGCCGTCGCCCGCCTCGTCGTCGCACGGGGCGGCGGCGAGGACCCGGTCGAGGGTGAGGACGCCCCCGAGCACCAGCTGGTGCTCGAGCTCCACGTCCTCCCGGCTGAGCTCCCAGTCGGTGCTCCACTCGCCCGCCGCCGCCCGGCGGGCGTCCCGGCCGAGTGCCCGGGCGCCGGCCCAGGCCGCCGAGGTCTTGCAGTACAGCGGGAGGGGCTCGCGCAGGCCGCGGGCG
>JBOGHR010000750.1:0-2054 GCA_050744905.1 Acidimicrobiales bacterium | reverse complement strand
GCGCCGCCCTGGCGGCGGGCCACGACGACCACGGCGGCGCCGGCCACGACCACGACCACCGCACCGGTCACCACCACCACCACGACGGCGCCGGGCGCCACCACCACGACGGCCGGGCCATCGCCGTAGGAGGCGGCCCGGGCCCCTCAGCCGCCGCCGCCGGCGCCCGTGCCCAGCAGGTCGCCCAGGTCGGTCACCTGCGACGGCGCCGGCTCGGCGAACGCCACCTCGACGCCGAA
The DNA here is from genome assembly GCA_050744905.1 of Acidimicrobiales bacterium. Taxonomy (GTDB): domain Bacteria; phylum Actinomycetota; class Acidimicrobiia; order Acidimicrobiales; genus DATLFN01. The sequence continues at coordinate 1,815 of JBOGHR010000750.1, read as the reverse complement.
GTCGTAGAGCTCCAGCGTCGCCGTCGCCCGGCCCTCGCCGCCCCCCTTGGCGGGGGCGTCGTCGGCCAGCTCGGCCAGGTCGAAGGTGTAGCGGAGGCGGCGCAGCCGGCCCTCGGCGTCCAGCCACGCCTCGACGGGCAGCCGCGAGGTCCCCAGCTGGCGGATCACCTCGTCGAGGTCGTCGCGCACCGCCTCGGGCGACGAGTCCCGCGCCGCCGCCAGGTCGACCGTGGTGCGGTAGCGGGTGGTGGGGGCGCCTCGGACGTCCTCCGGGCCCACCACCTCCACCTGGCCGGTGACGCCGCGCAGCAGGTTCAGCACGGCGCCGGGGTCGTTGGCCTTGAGCTGGCGCAGCGCCTCGATGCTGTCGCCCTGACCCTCCTCCAGCGTGGCCAGGTCGATGCGGACCCACGGCCGGTCGCCCAGGCCCGGGAGCCGCCGGCCCAGCTCTATGTAGACCACGTCGCCCTCGAAGAGGACCTCGGTGCGGCCCTCACCGGCCAACCCGAGCGGCGCCAGGTCGATCTCGAGGCGGCCACGCTCGGCGCCCAGGTCCAGCTCACCCAGGCCGTCGAAGGTGCCCCGCCGCTGGCCCTCCAGGTTGGCCACGACGGCGATCCTGGCCGAGCCCGCCTCGATGGTGCGGGCCGGGGCGGCCGCCAGCACCCCCCGGGGCGACCCCGGGTCGGCTCCGCCGTCGGCGTCGCCCCCGCCGGAGCAGGCGCCGGCGGCCAGGACGACGGCCACCGCCAGCACCCGAGCCCGTGCGCGCACGGACGAAGGCTACCGGCCGGTTTACCTTCGTCCCGTGGAGCGGGCGACGGTCGACATCTACGAGGCCCGGGGCGCCGAGTGGGCGGCCCGGCGCCGGCCGGTGCGCCACCACGACGCCGTCGCCTTCGACGCCCGCCTTCCGGCCGGCGCGGTCCGCCTCGACGCCGGTGCCGGTGCGGGCCGCTACACCGCCGCCCTGGGCACGCCGGTGGTGGCCCTCGACGCCGCCCGCACCATGCTCGCCCTCCTCCGGGACGCCGCCCCCGGGGCCTGGCCGGTGCAGGCCGACCTGGAGGCGCTCCCGCTGCGGCGGGGAGCGGTGGGCGGGACGTGGGCCAACATGAGCTACCTCCACGTGCCCCGGGCCCGCCTCCCGCTGGCCCTGGCCGACCTCCACCGGGCCATGGTCGTGGGCGCACCGCTGGACGTGCAGGTCCTCGCCGGCGACTACGAGGGGACGGCCCTGCCCTCCGACGACGTGGGCGGCCGGTTCTTCTCGGCGTCGCCGCCCGAGGCGCTGGTCGACGTCCTGGCCGGAGCCGGCTTCGAGGTCTCCCACGTGGAGGTGGAGGGCGACGTGGTGCGAGCACGCGCCACCCGGGCCCGCACGCTGGCCGACACGGTCGGCCCCGGGATGGCCCTGCTGGTGTGCGGGCTGAACCCGAGCGAGTACGCCGCTGACCGGGGCGTCGGCTACGCCCGCCCCGGGAACCGGTTCTGGCCGGCGGCCGTGGCGGCCGGCCTGGTGACCCGCGAGCACGACCCGGTGCACGCCCTGCGCGCCCACGGCATCGGGATGACCGACCTGGTCAAGCGGGCCACCCCGGCCGCCCGCGCCCTGTCCGCCGGCGAGTACCGGGTCGGGTCGGCCCGCGTCGAGCGGCTGGTCGGGTGGCTCCGGCCGGGCGCCGTGTGCTTCGTCGGCCTGGCCGGGTGGCGGGCGGCGGTCGACCGGCGGGCCCGGCCCGGCGTGCAGCCCGAGCCCTTCGGCGGTCGCCCGGCCTACGTGATGCCCTCGACCAGCGGGCTCAACGCCCGCAC
>JBOGHR010000749.1:0-1657 GCA_050744905.1 Acidimicrobiales bacterium | reverse complement strand
GGGCACGAGGGGTCCCGGTGCCGGCCAGCGCCCGGCACGCCGCCTCCACGTCGTCGGGCTTGACCGCCACCACCGCGCCGTCGGCGGCGACCGGCTCGGCGCTCACCGTGAGCCCGGAGAAGCGCTCCTCCAGCTCCCGGCGGCGCCCCGCCACCTTCTCGACCACCGCCATCTCGGCCGCCGGGGCCCAGCCGGCGTCGAGCAGCCCGGCGACCAGGGCCTCGCCCATGCGCCCGCCGCCCACCACCGCCAGCCGGATGCCCACGCCCGAACCGTGCTCCACGGCGACCGGCGGCGCAACTCGGTCGGGGGGAATCGCCGAACCCGCTACGGCAGGAAGCGCCTGGGGTTCTGGGGCGAGCCGCCGACGCGGGTCTCGAAGTGGAGGTGGGGCCCGGTGGAGTAGCCGGTGGAGCCCACGTAGCCGATCACGTCGCCCTGGCCGACGCTGGCGCCGTCGTTCGTGCCGATGCGGCTCTGGTGGGCGTAGAGGGTGGTGAGCCCGCCGCCGTGGTCGACGATCACGCAGTTGCCGTAGCCGCTCATGGAGCCGGCGAAGATCACCTCGCCCGCCTTGGCGGCCCGGATGGGGGTGCCCGAGCGGCCGCTGATGTCGATGCCGGCGTGCAGGCGGCCCCAGCGGGGGCCGAAGGGCGACGTCACGCTGCCCCGCAGGGGCCACACCAGCCCGGCGCCCGAGATGCGCCCGTCGAGGCCGGGGTCGCCGCCGCTGCGCGACGCCCGGGCCGACACGCGGGAGTTGATCAGGGCGGTGAGGCCCGACTCGGCCGCCGCCACCGCGTCCGCCTCCGCCTGGTAGGCCCGGATGCGGGCGTCGAGGGCGGCGGAGAGCCGCTGCTTCTCCTGGCGGGCCCGCTGGAGCTCGCTGAGCCGGGCCAGCACCGCCTGCCGCCGCTCGTCGGCCACGTCGCGGGCGGCCGCCGCCTTCTGCTGCTCGAGGCCGAGGTCCTCGCGCATGGCGCGGAGGCGGTCGAGCACGTCGCGGTCCTTGTTGGTGACCTGGGCCAGCAACGAGCTGCGGCGGCTGGCCTCGCCGAGGTCCCTGGCGCCGATGACGCCGGCCAGGGCGTTGTCCTTGGGGCGCACGTAGACCGACACCGCCCGGTTCACCACCGCGGCGTGCAGCTCGCCCATCTCCGCCTCGGTGGCCGTGATCCTCGCCTCCGACTCGGCCACGGCGGCCAGCGCCGCCTGCACGGCCTGGCGGGCGGCGTCGGCGTCGGCCTGCTGGGCGGCCACCTGCTCGTCGAGGACCTTCACGGCCCGGGAGAGCTGGGCGTCCGACGCCCGCAGGTGGTTCAGGTCCGACGCCAGCTTGGCCCGCTTCCGGCGGGCCGCCTCCCGCTTCTCCCGCACGGTGGAGAGCGACTCGGCGGCCTCGGCGGGCGTTGCCAGGCTGAGCAGGAGGAGGCCGATCACGGCGGTGAGGACGGCTCGCATTCCGCTTCCCTGGACTCGACCCACCCGGCGTCTCCCCGCGGCTCCCCGGCGGAGCCCCGCCAGACGGTAGTGACCTTGGTCACCTACGCGCAACCATCCCGTTCCCCGACGGCCTCACCGGCGGGGGCCGCCGAGCAGCAGCCGATGGCCGGCGGCGAGCAGGGCGGCGGCCGCCGACGCCGCCCCGAGCGTCCAC
>JBOGHR010000748.1:0-1872 GCA_050744905.1 Acidimicrobiales bacterium | reverse complement strand
GTGGAGGCTGCCCTCGGGCTCGGTGGCGCGGATGGCCCAGTGGAGGCCCTCGACCCGCTGCCCGCAGTCGACCACGATCGGCCACCTCCCGGCCCTGTCGCCGAACTCGGTGCGCAGGGGTGTCGCGCCGATCCGCTCGGCAAGGGCGAGGATCTCGTCGTCGGCGCCGGCCACGGTCACCGTGCCGGCCCCGAGCGCCAGCGCCGACTGCGCCGCATAGAGGCCGATGCTCGGTGTGCCGTGACAGGCGACCAGCACGTCGGCTCCCGGGCGCTGGCGCAGGTGGGGAGCGACGGCCCGGTAGCCGTCGACCACGTTGTCGGGCACGCTCGCCACCGCGACCGGGTCGAGCGCAGCGGGAAGCGGCGTGAGCATCGCATCGGCGTGCGGCACCCGGACGAGATCGGCGAGCATCCCGCCGTACTCGACGCCCGACAACGGCTGCATGCCGAAATCGGAGAGCACGGGGTACCGGTCACAGTTGGCGGTGTGGCCCCGCCGGCAGGTGGGGCACGCGCCACAGCTGACCTGGAACGACGGCAGGGCCAGCTCGCCGACTCCCAGACCCTCGACCTCGGAGCCGACAGCCGCCACCTCGACGACCGCCTCGTGCCCCAGTGCGAAGCCGTCCTCGCCGCGGGGACCGGCCAGGATGAGGAACGGGTCGATCTCGCAGCGGGCGACCGCCACTGGACGGACGAGCGCGTCGGTGGGGTCGACGATGCTCGGCTCCGGGACGTCGAGCCACCGCACAACACCCGGTGCCGTACAGGTGAGCTGTCGCATGCAGTGGAGTATGATTCTAGAACATTGTTCCAGTCAATCGTTCTAGTTCCCGTGGCGCGACGTAGTATCGACATCGCCATGGCTGCATCCACCGAGACGACCGGATCCCTCGAGTCCGGCCCGCGCGCCCAGTCGACCCGGCGGCGACGCCAGGCCATCCTCGACGCGGCCCTCGAGTGCTTCTCCACCATCGGCTACGACCAGACCACCCTGGCTGACATCCGCAGGAAGGCCGGCGCCAGCACCGGCAGCATCTACCACCACTTCGGCTCGAAGGAGAGAATCGCCGCCAGTCTCTACCTCGACGGCCTCCGCCAGACCCAGGAGGCCGGGCTCGCGGCCCTGCTGCACACCCGGACCGCACGGACCGGCATCGGCGCACAGGTCGGCGCCTACGTCGACTGGGTGGTCGACCATCCGGCCCTGGCCACGTTCCTGTTCGCCATGCGCCGAGCACCCTTCCTCGACGACGACGAACCCGCGATCGCCGAGCTGAACACCGACACCCACGAGCGCGGCGCCCGGTGGATCGCCGACCGGGTCGCGGCCGGCGAGCTCCCCGACCTCGAACCGGCCATGCGCTGGGCCCTCGTCTACGGACCATGCCGCCACTGGGCCGGATCGTGGCTGCGCGGCACCACCACGACGTCACCCGACGTCGCCAAACGTCAGATCTCCACCGCCGTCCACGCCGCCCTCCAGGCCCTGATCTGACGCCCGTACGCTTCGGATACCGAAGCCTTGGAGGAGAGGCCTGTGGATGCTGACGCGGACCCGAGGATTGCGCTGGCGCCGGATGCCCTCGACGCCATGGGCCCACCGATCAACCTGTTCAAGCTGTTCGCCCGGAACAGGCCGATGGCCGAGGCGATGATCGGATGGGGCCGCTACGAGCTGGGCAAGGAGCTGTCGCTGCCGATGCGGGTGCGCGAGCTCGTGATCGATCGGGTCGCCGCCCGGTGCGGCGCCGAATACGAGTGGGGCGTCCACGTCGCCTACTTCGGCGAACGAGTCGGCCTGACCCACGAACAGATCCGCTCGCTCGTCCACGGCTCGCCGGACGACACCTGCTGGGCCGAGGAGGAC
>JBOGHR010000747.1:0-1670 GCA_050744905.1 Acidimicrobiales bacterium | reverse complement strand
CCGCCGGCGTCCGTGCCGATCAGCGTGCCGGCGACGGTCGCCGTCGCCCGGCCGCAACCGGGGGCGACGACGACCACCCACGCCCATCCGACGACGACGACGACCGGGCGGGCGACGACCACGACCCACACCCACGCCCCGGCCACCACCACGACGGCCAGGCCGGCCACGACCACCACCCACACCCACGCCCCGGCGACCACCACGACCAGGCCCCCGCCCCCCACCACCACCACGACCGCCCCTCCGGAGTTCGCCAACGGCCAGGAGCTGGGCAAGGCGTCGTGGTACTCGGCCGCCGCCTCGGGCACGTGCGCCCACCGGTCCCTGTCCAAGGGCACCCGGGTGCGGGTCACCCACCTGGCCAGCGGGCGCTCCGTCGTCTGCGTGGTCTCCGACCGGGGGCCGTACATCGACGGGCGCATCATCGACCTGGCCGAGGCCGACTTCGCCCAGCTGACCGGCTCGCACGAGGGCGTGGTGGACGTCAAGATCGAGTGGTGAGGACTCGTCCCGGCCGGGCCGGACCGTCGACGGCGGGCCTCGCCGCCGGGTGACGCTCACGCGGCGGGAGGTGGCCGGCCTCCTCCGCCGCTCCGGCATCCGCCCCAGCCGGGCGCTCGGCCAGAACTTCGTGGTCGACCCGAACACGGTGCGCCGCATCGCCCGCCTGGCCGGCGTCGGCCCCGGCGACCGGGTGGTCGAGATCGGCGCCGGCCTCGGGTCGCTCAGCCTGGCCCTGGCCGAGACGGGGGCGTCGGTGGTGGCCGTAGAGCTCGACCGCTACGTCGTGCCCGTCCTGCGCGAGGTGGTGGAGCCGGCCGGCGTCCGGGTGGTGGAGGGCGACGCCCTGCGGCTGGACTGGGACGCCGTCCTCGACGCCCCCGGCCCCGGCGCCGTCCGCCCCGACGCCCCCTGGGCCCTGGTCGCCAACCTGCCCTACAACGTGGCGACGCCGCTGGTCCTGACCCTGCTCGAGCGGGCCCCCCGGATCGGGCGGATGCTGGTGATGGTGCAGCGGGAGGTGGGCGAGCGGCTGGCCGCCGGGCCCGGGGAGCCGGCCTACGGGGCGGTGTCGGTGAAGGTCGCCTACCGGGCCGAGGCGAGGGTGGTCGGCCGGGTCCCGCCCAGCGTGTTCCTGCCCCAGCCCAGGGTGGAGTCGGCGCTGGTGTCGGTCGTGCGCCGCCCGGCACCGGCGGTGGCGGCCGACGAGACCCGGCTGTTCTCGCTGGTCGAGGCCGGCTTCGCCCAGCGCCGCAAGATGTTGCGGCGGGCGCTGGCCGGCGTGGTGGGCGACGAGGTGTTCGCCGCGGCCGGCGTCCGCCCCGAGGCGCGCGCCGAGGAGCTCGGCGTCGAGGCGTGGGGGAGGCTGGCCGAGTGCGCGACCGCCGCCGGGCCCTCGCCAAGCTGACCCTCACGCTCCGGGTGACCGGGGTGCGGGGAGACGGCTACCACCTGGTGGACTCGGTCATGACCACCATCGACCTGGCCGACGTGCTGGAGTTCGGCGAGGGCGACGGCGTCGAGGTGGCGGGCGCCGAGCTACCGGCCGACAACCTCGTCACCCGGGCCCTGCGGGCGGTGGGCCGGCGGGCGGCCGTGCGGGTGGACAAGCGCATCCCGGTGGGGGCGGGGCTGGGCGGCGGGTCGGCCGACGCCGCCGCCGTGCT
>JBOGHR010000746.1:0-9562 GCA_050744905.1 Acidimicrobiales bacterium | reverse complement strand
CTCGGGGACGGGGGACGGGGAGGCGGCGGGGCGCCGGCGCGCCCGCCTGGCCGCAGCCGCCCAGGGGGCGGGCCTGCTCGACGTCGCCTACCGCACCGTCGACACGCCCATCGGACCGCTGCTGCTCGCCGGCACGGCCCAGGGCCTGGTGCGGGTCGCCTTCGCCGTGGAGGGCCACGGCGCCGTGCTCGACGCCCTGGCCCAGCGGGTCAGCCCGCGGGTCCTGCACGCGCCCGGCCGGCTCGACGACGCCGCCCGCCAGCTCGACGAGTACTTCGCCGGCCGCCGGCGCCGCTTCGACCTCGACGTCGACCTCCGCCTCGCCTCGCCCTTCCGGCGGGCGGTGCTGGAGCGCCTGCGGACCATCGGCTACGGGTCCACCGCCAGCTACGCCCAGGTCGCCGCCGCCGCGGGCAGGCCGGCCGCCGTTCGGGCGGTGGGCTCGGCGTGCGCCACCAACCCGGTCCCCGTGGTCGTGCCCTGCCACCGCGTCGTCCGCACCGACGGCACGCTCGGCGGCTACCTCGGCGGCCTCGACGTCAAGCGGGCCCTCCTGGCGCTGGAGGCGCCGTAGAGGCGCCGGCGCTTGAACGACGACCAGGCCGCCACCCTCCGCAGGCTGCGGCGCAAGGCGACAGATCGGCAGCTCGGACCGAGATCCCCCGGCGTCGGCGATAGCGGTACACAGCACAGGCAGCTATCTCGGTAGGCGGAGTGCCGCTATCATGGACCACGTGGCCACGACAGCACGCCGCAAGACCTCCTTCGAGGTCGACTTTGACAAGGTCGAGTCGGCGAAGGAGATCCTCGGGACGCACACGCTGACCGAGACAGTTGACGCGGCACTCGACGAGGTCATCCGCCTGCGGCATCGGCGGCGACTCGTCGAGCTGCTCTTCACGCCGGGGCGCCTCGACTTGGACGACCCCGACGTCATGGCCGGCGCCTGGCGCTGAAGCGAACGACGTGGCCGTCTACCTCGCCGACAAGAGCGCGCTCACCCGTCGCGACACTCGCCCGCAGGTTCGCGACGTCGTCGAGCCGCTGCTGCTCGCCGGTCGCATCGCCACGTGCGGGATCGTCGACCTCGAGCTGCTGTACAGCGCGCCAGATCCCGCGACGTACGCGGAGCTGGCGGAGGCGCTGCGCGCCATGCCGCGCGTTCCGGTGACCGATGCAGCCGTCGATCGGGCGATCGAGGTCCAAGGAGGGCTCGCGGCGAGGTCCGTGCACCGATCGGTGCCGCTCCCCGACCTGTTGATCGCTGCGTGCGCCGAGTCCGCCGGGCTCACCGTGCTGCACTACGACGCTGACTACGACCGGATCGCCTCGGTCACGGGTCAGCCGGTGCAGTGGGTGGTGCCCCGTGGATCGGTGGCGTAGTCGCCGGCGACCGAAGCGTGGCGCTGCACCACGGTCGCCGGAATGGGCCCTCGAACGTTCGCAACCAGCGGTACGACCTCGTCTTCGACGCCGTCGGGAAGTGCTCGTTCCGGCAGTGCCGGACGCTGGTGAGGCCGCGGCGGCCTACCTCGACTGCGGTGGGGGCCCCGGCGGATGCGCCCCATGGCACCCTCCACCGTAAAGGACTGGACGAGAGCCCACGTGACACCTGCTGCCGCATAGGCGCCGAGGCTGGCAGCTGAGGGCCACGTGGCGTTCACGCTGCCGATCACTACGAGGTCGAACGGGCCGTCCACGGTGCGCAGACCGGCGAGCTCGGCCCCGATCGCCTCGTACTCGGCGGGAGTGATCGCCTCGTTCGGCCAGTCCCAACCGGTTCCCTCCGCCTCCTGCGCCAGCGACGCCAGCACACCCGGGTCGGCGAAGGCCGCCTGGTTCGGGAGGTAGAGGCCACAGAGCACACCACATCCTCCCCCGAGGACGCCGCCGCGGGCGACACCCGCCATCCGACCGCCGAGGTCGCCAGCTCCCGGGAGCCGCCCGGCGGCCGGTGCCGGACCAGTCGAACGCTCCCGACCCCGGCAGCAGGAGAACCTGCCGGCGCCCCGATCGGTGCCCCGGGACGACCTCCGCGCTGCTTCGGATCAGGCCGGCGAGCCTCTGGCAAAGGCATGTGAGGCGCGAACGAGTTGCTCGACGACGCCCCGCTCTCCGTCGTCCCGGGGGGCGTAGACCATGACGGCGTTGGCCGGGATGAGGCCCCTCCGCGCGGCCGGGTGCTGCTCCGCCCATCCCGCCTCGATGCTCTCCTCGGCCAGCTGTGGCGGGAGCATCACGTGGAGGCTCTGGTCGGGCCCGGGGTGGAGGTGCGCGAACTCCTGGCCGATCATGAACGCCTCGGGCGGGCCCTTGGCCTCCTCGGCCAGCCACAGGGCCCGTGCGCCCAGGACGGAGATGAGGCTGGGTCGCTCCACTACGCCGGCCAGGGCGAAGACCGCCGCCGCCAGCAGCTCCCGCTGTCCCGAGCCGGCCGGCTGCTGGTCCAGCTGCATGTGCGGGTTGGTCGGCGTGGTGGTGGGTGGCGAGCCAGGCCGGCGCGGCAGAGGCATCCTCACCTCATCTTCTCACCGCGGGCGGCCGGAGGCGGCGTGTCGGCGCGAGCTGCCACGGGCGCCTCCCGGGAGCTCGGGGTCTCAGCGGACTCACCCGCCCGACATCGCGGCCGACCGCGACAGACGAACAGAACGGCGCGTCGCGAGCGATGCCACCTCGGTCAAGCGCTCCGCCAGCGGCGACCTGCTGTCATGCGCGAGGCTCGCTACATGCTGCACATCGGCGTCGTCGCTCTGGGTGTCGCAGACGTCGAGCGAGCCGCACAGTTCTGGTGTACGGCGCTCGGCTATGAACGTCGCGAGGATGGCTTCGGCGGGTGGCCGCTGGTCCTCGCGCCACCCAACGGAGTCGGAACGAAGCTGGCGCTCCAGCGGAGCGCGACACCGCCACACGCGCACCATCGGACCCACCTCGATCTCCACGTCGCCGATGCGGCCGAGCAGGCGGCAGAAGTTGATCGCCTCGTCTCCCTCGGCGCGGAGCGCGTCGACTGGGACGGTTACCCGGCCAATCCGGACTTCGTGGTGCTCGCCGACCCCGACGGCAACCGCTTCTGCATCGTCGACCTCGGTCACGAGTAGCACGCGCCCCGCTGTCAGTCCCGGTCACCGCGGTGACCGGGCCTGCACCGTGACGCGCCTGACCTCGCAGATCTGGGCCCGGAGGGGCGAGCTGCCGCTGATCGGGTCGCTCGGGGTCTGGCTGAGCACCAGGTTGAGGTTGGCGCTGCCGGGACCGAACGGTGGATGACCGGGGAGGCCCAGTTCCTCGCACGGTTCGAACCAGCCGTGCTGGCCGCACACGACTCCCGGGGCGAGCGTGGCGTCGAGGGTGGCGCGGGCCAGGACGCTCCCCTTGGGCGTCGCGATCTCGGCCCAGTCGCCTTCGGCGATGCCGCGCCTGGCCGCAGTGGCCGGGTGCAGCTCGACCTCCGGATCGGGGGCGTGCCTGCGCAGGCTGGCGACCTGGCGATGTTGGGTCTCGCAGAAGTGCAGCGACTTCGCACACGTCAGCACGAGCGGGAACCGACCGGCAAGGTCCGGACGCGACCGAGGGCTCAGCACAGGCTCTGTGAACGCCGGGACAGGTGGCTGGCCGACGTCGAGGAAGGCTTCGACATACAGCTCGATCCGTCCCGTCTCCGTGTCGAACCCGGCCGGTACGCCGTCGTCACCTGGCATCGCGTACTTCCTGTGGCGCGTCTCCAGCGGCAGGCGGACACCCGCCGTGTCGTCGCGCAGCTGCCGTAGCGTCACCCCGCTCGGCTCCAGGTGGTGCGTCCACCCGGCTTCGACGTCCCCGCCGAAGAAGTGCTCGCCGAGCCCGAGTCGGGTGGCCAGGTCGAAGATGATCTCGATGTCGGGGCGGGCCTCGCCCACCGGGGGAACGAGCGGGGCGCGCAGCTGCACCAGCGACTCGGCGTCCTGTGAGACCTCGAACCCGACCTTCAGGCCCTCGGCCTCGAAGGCCCCGGTCACCGGCAGGACGACGTCGGCCTGTTCGGCGGTCGGGGTCATGAACATGTCCAGGTGCACGTGGAAGTCGAGCGCCCGCAGCGCGTCGCGGCCGCGCGCGCTGTCGCCGTGGGCCATCAGCAGGTTCGAGCCGAAGCTCACCAGCCCCCGCGCCCGGTAGGGACGGCCCTCCAGGGCCGCCGTGTAGAAGTCCTCCCCGGTGACGAACTCGAAGCGGGCCGGACCGAGCGGGCGGTCGCTGACGCCGATGGCCTTCGCCCGCTGCGACGGATCGAGGAGTTCCGATCCGGCGATCGGATTCGTCGGCACGGGCGTGAACAGCACGTTCCCGCCGGGGGCGTCGAGGCAGCCGGTCAGTGCGTACAGCACGTTCACCGCTCGGATGATCTGGGTCGTGCCACTGTGCTGCTCGAGACCGCTCCAGGTGTAGAACGCGACGGGGCGGTGCTCCCACAGGAGCTGCGCCGTGCGCTCGATCTCTCGGGCCGGTACGTCAGTGATCTCCTCCGCCACCGCCGGCGACATGGTCCGGCACTGCTCGGCGACGAGGTCGAACGCCGGCCGGCAGTCCACGACGCCGTCGATGATCGGCACCTCGACGGTCCCGAGCAGTAGGAGACGTCCGTGGTCGTCGACGTCCGACCCTCGGGCGGCCGGGTCGACGACGACCGGCTGCCCGGCGACGTCCCAGGCGACGTGATGCCCGGGATCGCCGGCGGCGGCCAGGTCGCTGGCGCGCAGCAGACACCCCGTGTCGGTGCGGACGAGGAGCGGGCCGTTGGTCCAGCGGCGCACGAACGCCTCGTCGTACCAGCCCCGCTCGATCATGACGTTGGTGATCGCCAACGCCAGCGCGGCGTCGGTGCCTGGGCGCACCCGCAGCCAGGGATCGGCCTTGGCGGCCAGCCCCGCCCGTCGCGGGTCGACGACGACGAGCTTCGCGCCACGGCGCAGCGCCGCCCTGGTCGCCGTGGCATGGGCCAGGCGCGACACCAACGGGTTGTAGCCCCAGAACAGGATGCACTCCGCCCGGTCGAGGTCGGGCATGTACTGGCCGGGTACCGACGCCCCGTAGGTGTACAGCGAGGCGAGGTAGCGCCCCCAGCCGCACAGCTCCATCGACGTGACGAGGTTCGGGCTGCCGTACGCGCGCTGCAGCCGCTGGATCCACTCGACGCAGTCGACGATCGCCGAGGTCGACGGCGACACCGAGCTGAACGTCACTGCCTCGGGGCCGTGGTCGCGGGCCAGGCCGCGGAGCCGGGCGGCGACCGTGTCCAGCGCCTCCTCCCAGCTGATCTGCCGCCAGCCGGGGTCGGGCGCGCCCTTGGGGGCGGTGCGCCTCATCGGGTACCGCAGCCGATCGGGGTGGGCGGTGATCTCGGGCGCTGCCTTGCCCTTGACGCAAAGCGCCTTCCCGGTGGGGTGCGACGGGTCTCGGCCGAGCGTGAAGGTTCCGTCGGTCACGGTCGCCCGTGCGCCGCAGCGCGAGACGCACAACGGGCAGTACGTCGACACCTCCGTCGCGGTCGGTGCTTCGGTCATGACGTGCTCCACCCCCCCGCACTGCCACTTCCCGACCGGGGGCTGAGGTACCGCGGCCCCGGCCAACCCGAAACAGTACACCCCGCCATGACGCTCGGACAGGCCCCTGCCGGGTGGTGTCGCCGGCAACATCGAACGGCGGGGGCGTCGTCGCGCGCCAGCGCAGGCCGCAGCCGCCGGGCCCGGGTCTCCAGGGCAGGCCCTGAGCCCCGGCGGGAGCGGCTCCGCGCTCGTGAGGGATCAAGTCGTGTGAAGGTACTACCATACGGGCATGGCGAGGGAAAAGATCACCCTGACCCTCGATGCCGGCCAACTCGAGGAGCTTCGGCGCATCTCCGGCGCCCGGAGCCTGTCCGCTGCTGTCGACAACGCCGTCGCCGCCTACCTGGCGAAGTGGCGTCACCTCGCGGCCGTCGACGACTGGCTCAGCGAGCTCGAGCGGCTTCACGGCCCCGTCCCCACGGAGACCCTGGAGTGGGCGGCCCACGTCATCGAGCGCTGGGACGCGACCCGTGGGCGAGGCCCCGACCAACGACGTGCTGGCTGATGCTGGTCCTCGACAGCGAGGCGATCTCGGCCGTCGCCCACGGTCCGGCTGAGCGGCGAGACCGAGTGCGGGCGCTCGTCGCCGAGATGAGGAGCAGAGACCTTCCGGTCACCACGGTCGCCGCAGTGCTCGCCGAAGTCGTCCGAGGACACCCCCGTGACGCAGGAGTCTTCGCCGGGCTGCGACGCGAACGCGTCCAGGTCCACCCGGTCGACACGCGCGTCGGCGTGCGAGCCGGCCAGTTGCTCGGCAGCACGGGTTCGGGATCGGAACGCGCCATCGATTCCTTCGTCGTCGCTGTCGCCGACCTGGAGGGCGGTGCGGTCGTCGCCACCGTCGACAGCTCCGACATCGGGCTTCTCGCTGTCCACGCCTCCAACGTCATCGTCGCCGACATCGGCGCTTGAGCGGTACCCAACGACGTCGCCGAACCCCAGGACCGATGAGCACGACCGCGACCGAACGGCGCTTCGCGCGCCGTCCTGCCGCGGGCGGTCGGAGAGTGGGCGGAGTGCGTGACCGTCGGCCCGCTCTGGCCTAAGGGAATCGAAAGCGGGTGACGTCGGTCGGGAAGTCGAACCAGGCGACGGCCGCAGCGGGGGTGAACACCACCAGACCGCCGGCACCGGGCCCCTCCCAGGCGTCGGGCTTCGGCTCGTAGCCGCGGTCGCGGTACTTGGCGGCGTACGCCCCGGCGAGGCGGGCGCCGAGATCGACGCCGGGAGGATCAGCCGGCCGCGACGTGCCGTCGACGATCACCGCCTGCCATCCGTCCTCCAGGTGCAGGGTGCACGCCGGGTTGCGCGCGAGGTTGCGGACATGGACGGTGGTCGGCGCTCCGTCGTACCAGAAGCGGCCGTCGACCCACGCACCCCAACGCGGCACGACGTGGGGCCGCCCGTCGGGCCGAGTGGTCGCCAGCCAGTACTGCGGCGCCGCCACCAGCCGAGCTTCGACGTCGGACCAGTCGAGCAGCCCGTCGCTGCTGTCGGGAACCCCGTAGCCCTCGGGCATCTGAGGCCGGTCACGTGATGGTCGAGCGTCGCGCATGCCTCCCGCGCTATCACGTCTCCGCTCGTCGGCGGGCACCGGGCGTGCCCACCGGAGGGGCCGGAGAACGACCCAACTCGACCGAATGGAGTGAGCGAAGCGAACGAATGAGGTCGAAGATCTAGCGGATGGGGACGAAGCCGGTGTGCTCGGGCTTGGCCTCGCGGAGCATGAGCGCGGGGATCACGTCCACCGCCCGCTTGCCCCGGTGGAGCACCGCCACCACCTGCTCGGCGATGGGCATCTCGACACCCACCTTGGCCGCCAGCTCGAGCACGACCAGCGACGTCTTGACGCCCTCGGCCACCATGCGGGTGCCCGCCAGGACGTCGTCCGGGCTGCGGCCCCGGCCCAGCTGCTCGCCCACGTGGCGGTTTCGGCTGTGGCGGGAGATGCAGGTGGCGACGAGGTCCCCCATGCCGGCCAGGCCGGAGAACGTCAGCGGGTGGCCGCCGAGGGCGGCGCCCAGCCGGCTGATCTCCGCCAGGCCGCGGGTGACCAGGGCGGCCTTGGTGTTGTCGCCGAAGCCCATCCCGTCGCCCATCCCGGCGGCGATGGCCGTCACGTTCTTCACCGCGCCCGCCACCTCGCACCCCACGACGTCGGGGTTGGTGTAGAGCCGGAACGTCGGCGTGCTCAGCAGGCCCTGGACCTCGGCGGCCAGGCCCTCGTCCTCCAGCGCCACGACGCTCGCCGCCGGCTGGCCGGCGAAGATCTCCCCCGCCAGGTTGGGCCCGGTGAGCACGCCCGCCGGGCGGCCGGGCGCCACCTCGGCGATCACCTCCGTCATGCGCTTGAGCGACCCCTGCTCGAGTCCCTTGGTGAGGCTCACGATCGGCGTTCCGGCGGCGACGAACCGAGCCGCTCCCTCGAGGATGGCCCGGAAGCCGTGCGACGGCACGGCCATGACCACCAGCGACGCGCCGGACACCGCCTCCTCCAGATCGGCGGTGGCGACCAGCGCGGGGGGGAGCGCCCCGTCGCCCAGGTAGTCGGGGTTGTGGTGCTCGGCGCCGACGACCCGGGCCAGCTCCGGGCGGCGGGCCCACAGCACCGTCGGCGCCGACGACGTCGCCATCGCCGCCATCGTCGTCCCCCACGAGCCGGCCCCGAGCACGGCCACCTTCGTCCCCACGCCGGCTCACCCTAGGGACTCGGGCCCCTGGCCGCAGGTCCCCCCTACACTTCGGGCCGTGGCCCGCGAGGAGTTCCTGATCGCCCAGCTCTCGGACCTCCACTGCGGATCCCCCTTCTTCGACGGCGCCCTCCTCGAGGCGGCCGTGGGGGAGACCATCGCCGTGAAGCCCGACCTGGTGGTGGTGGGCGGCGACCTCACCACCGACGGCTACGCCCACGAGTTCCGGGCCGCCCAGCAGTACCTCCAGCCCCTCTTCGACGCCGGGCTGCGGACCGTCGTCATCCCCGGGAACCACGACTCCAAGAACGTCGGCTACCTGCACTTCCGAGACACCTTCGGCATCGGCGAGGGCGTCGGGAAGGGGGACAGCATGCTGCACATCGCCGGCGACGTCCCCCTGACCATGCGGGTCGTGGCCATCGACTCCTCCAAGCCCGACCTGGCCGAGGGGGAGGTGGGCCGGGAGCGCTACGACTGGATACGCCAGCAGTTCGCCGGCGACGCCGACGTGCGGTGCTTCGTGCTCCACCACCACCTGGTGCCGGTGCCCGGAACCGGCCGCGAGCGCAACGAGGTGTGGGACTCCGGCGACGTGCTCACGCTGCTCGACGACCTCGGCGTCCACCTCGTGCTGTCCGGCCACAAGCACGTGCCCCACGTGTGGCTGCTCAACGACATCCTCGTCGTCAACTCGGGCACCGTGTCGTCGCACCGCCTGCGCGGCTACACCCGGCCGTCGTACAACATGATCGAGCTCACCGCCGACGCCATCAGGGTCACGCTGCGCTATCCCGGCATCGGCGAGCGGCTGGGGGCCGAGCTGGACCGGCGCACGATGCGGCTGACCACCAGCCCGGAGCTGGCCGGCATGTTCTCCAAGACCGGCTGGGCGCCGTGAACGCCCCCGTCCTGCGCATGTTCCAGACCGCCGTCGACCCGGCCGACCTGGCGCAGGTCCGGCGGCTGTTCGAGGACGACATCCTCCCCGTGTTCCGCGACATGCCGGGCTGCACGAGCATGGAGCTGGTGCTGAGCGTCGACCACAACCCCGGAGGGCTCCTGGAGTGCGCCGCCGTGTCGCGGTGGGAGACGGGCGCCGCCATGGACGCCGCCATGGCGACGCGGGCCGCCAAGGAGGCCCAGGTCCGCATCTTCGAGCTGCTGCGCCAGGAGCCGGTCGTGCGGGTGTTCGAGGTGCTGGCGTAGGGCCGGGCCATCGCCGTCGTCGCCGTCCTCGTGCCCCTGAAGGCGTTCGCCCGGGCCAAGGTCCGCCTGGCCGGTGCGCTGGGC
>JBOGHR010000745.1:0-18116 GCA_050744905.1 Acidimicrobiales bacterium | reverse complement strand
CAGCTTCCGGACGATCTGCTCGGGCGTGTGACGTTGACGCTTCATCGTGGTCCTGTCCTCCTGCCCAGCATGCTGGGCCTCGGACTCCCACAACAGGTGGACCACTATCCGGGGGCCTGTTCAGCCTTGACCTGCCGCGCCGGCCACACCAGGTGGCCTTGGCTCGCGATGTCCGCGGCCCAGACGACGGCCGCGCGAAGCGGCTCAGCTGACCCGCGGAAGCTCGGTCGAAGCCAGTCGACCTCGTCGTCGCTCATCCTCGGCAACAGGCCGTTCTCGCTGAATCGCCCGAATGCTCCCGGTTCGCCCATCAGCCCCCTCCATCCTGCTGGTCTGACGCTTGACCGCGTGCCCGTCGCCTGGCACTCTATCGTGCAGTGGCTCTCTCCCAGGACCAGATTCAGTTTGATGCAAGTGATCTTCGGTTGGCAGATACTGAAGATGGTATTCGTACTATGCTAGATTCACTGCGCCTCAGGATCCACGAAGCAATCGACTCGGTCTTCGAGGACCTGGGATTGACGCCAGCCGGGGGCGATGACTCGGCCTCCGCCGAGGTCGACAATTCGACCGTCGAGGCCGGCGACACCTTTGGCCGCTGGACCTACCGCTGGCCGGACAAGCAGGAGGAAGAGTTTGTCTCCGGGCGCTGGTACCGAGCGGGCGAGTTGCGGCTGCGTCTCGCATGGACAACGCGGTGGGCCTGGGGCCGCGAACGAGGACGGGCGATTGTGTTCCAGCAGCTCGGCAGCCCTGACTCGACGACCTACTACCCACTCGCTGAGTTCGTAGAGTCCGACGAGCCCGGCGTCTTCGCTGCTCCGATTCCCGACCCCGAACGTCCGCGCTCACTGCTGTCCTCGGGCGCGCAGCTGCATTCGCGCTTCGGCGGCTCACGTGTCGTCCGCGCCGACGAGGCGTTCAGCTCTATCGACAACGGCCCGTCGCTGCGACTCCTCCTCGCCCAGGACGACGAAACCGCAATGATCCGTCATGCCTGCTGGGTCGGCCAGGTCAGAGGCCGGCTCTGAGATGCTCTCGGTGAGGATGTGCGGCGTCCCCGACGCCGCGTCGCAGCGATCGCGCTCCGCTGTGCACCCGATCTCTGTCACACCCTCCGCGCATACTCGCCTCCGTGGGTCCCCGCGACCTCTATCGGAGTGCCAGTCACTCCCGGTTCAACCCGATGGTGAGCGTTCGCAGCAAGGCAAGCGGACGACTCGTCGGCTCCGCGCGCTCGAGTACCCGAGCACGCCACGGCCACCTCAGGAATATGGCGACGCGTCGCCGGCGCACGCGACAGGCGTCGGATCCTATGGGCCGCAATAGGCCAGTCGATGCGTCGAACGCAGCCACTGCGTTCGAACCCGTGCTCTCCGGTGACGGTGTTCGGAAAGTCTCCGCGGCGGCCCTCTCCCGGTGGGGACAGATACTCCTGCTCGAGGACGACTCAGCCCGGGCCGTGCGGCGCGGATCGACCGGCGTGGCCGAGCGGTCCGTCGAAGTGGTTGTGCGCGCACACGCGATCGACGAGCACGGAGTTCGGGTTGTCGGTAGTCGCTCCTACGTGCCTGGTCGTTCGCGCGAGAACGGCGGACTGCTTCGGACCGATCTCGCCCTTGAGCTCGTGGAGCAGCACGCAGCCTCCGGTTCTGTCGTCGTGTGCGGCTCGAGTTACGGAGCAGTACCGGCCTTCCTCCAACGAGTGTGCTCGACGGACATCGACGCCGTCGTGGAGATCCGCCCGAGTACGCGAGTTCACGTCGAGCGCACGGGGCCCGTTCAGTCGAAGCAGGCAGCGTCGGGCCTGTTGGACCAGGCGCGGTGGCGACGTGTACCTATCGGCGTGCCTGGGCTCGACGCTCAGGCACTCGTCTACGCGGCCACACGGCTCGGAACCGGCTCCGTCGGCAACGGCCCGCCCGGGATGTTGTTCGCGGCGCTTACCGGCGCGATCGATGGAGTACACCGCGGCACGGTTCTCGGCTTCTCATCGGACACTGAGGCGTCTGTGGCCGAGCTACTGCAGGCCGTCGGTTGGTCGCGATGGATCCGACCGCTCGTGCGAAGAGCCGAAAGAAGCTCGTCCGTCGCTGCTAGTGCCAGGGAGAACCGAACCGGCGCGAACGGCGGCCGTCCGCCGCTCCGAGCCAACATCAAGCTGTCGCGTCTTCATGACGCCCGCGCGTTTGCCGATGCGACCGACCCAGATGCTCCGCTGCTACGCGGGTCGCTTCGAGCCGGAGACCAGTCGATCAACGTTGTTGAGCTCTTCGCGGGCGCCGGCGGCATGGGACTCGGGTTCCTTCTCGCAGAGACGAAGGACTCGGCTCCCGCTTTCCGTCTGATCTACTCCGGCGAAGTCGATCCAATCTACGTCCGGACGCTGAGCGTGAATCACGCGGCTTATGGCCGACTTCGACCGGGCGCCGCCTCACTTGTGCCGCCTCAGCTCAGCTCCGATGACCTCCGCGATCGGCGAACACTGCAACGCGTTCAGTCGCGAGGACAGGACGCTGGCGGGGTCGACGTTGTCATCGGCGGTCCGCCTTGCCAGGGGTTCTCGAACGCCAATCGCAACTCATGGCGCAGCGACAACCCGCACAACCAGCTTGTCGACGTGTACTTGTCCTACATACGACGTCTTCAGCCGAAGGTCTTCCTTCTAGAGAACGTGCAGGGCATCCACTGGACGCCCAAGCCCGCCTCAAGTCGGGATGCCAAGGTCCTCGACCACGTGAGCGAGCGGATGGCCAAGGCTGGATACGACGTGTTCGTCAAGCTGCTCGATGCCGTTTGGTACGGCGTGCCGCAGTACCGCAGCAGGTTCTTTGTGCTCGGCATCCATCGCGATCTCGGATACGTCCGCGATGACTTCGGCGAGTGGGGCCCGTTCCCGCTCCCGTCGCACGGCTTCGCTGAAGGTCGCAAGCTCGTCACAGTCAAACAGGCGATCGGCGACCTTCCGAAAATCGGCAATGGACATGCGATCGACGAGATGCTCTACGCAGCGCCATTCTCGGCAGACAACGGGTTCCTTCAGTTCGTGAGGGAGGGGTCGGAGCAGAACGCCCTAACCGACCACGTCACCTCGCGCCATGCCGACTACGTCATCGACCGATACCGGCGAATCCCGCCCGGGGGCAACTGGGAAAGCATCGTCGACTCGCTGACGAACTATGCGGATGTGAAGCGCACTCACAGCAACATCTACCGGCGGCTCAGATGGAACGAGCCGTCGATCACGATCGGCCACTATCGCAAGAGCATGCTCGTGCATCCGGCCCAGCATCGAGGACTCTCGCTGAGAGAGGCGGCGCGTCTTCAGTCTTTCCCCGATTGGTTCCGGTTCGCTGGCACAACGGCCGGCGGGAGCGGAGGCCTTGTCCACAAGCAGCAACAGCTCGCCAATGCCGTCTGTCCGCTCGTGACCAAAGCCATCGCTGAGCTGATCCTCGGGCTGTGAGGGGATCCGTGCCATCGCGACGCCGGCTCAGAGTGCTTCACGCGATCCGGTCTCTGGTCGACCGCCTGTGGACTAGTCGTCGCGACGATCGTTTCGGTTGGACTCGCCGGCAGGACGCCGACGCGCCACTCTCGGGAAACGCGTCGCGCGTTAGCGGCAACGCGCACGAGCCCGTATTGAACGCTTCGCCGCTGCGAGACAGCCTGACCACCGACGTCGGGCACACCACTGCCGACGAAGCCGGTGGTGCGCTCGACGGAGGCGCGGAGGGCCCTGTCACTGCCGATTGCGACCCGACCTCCGACCGAGCAGACGTGGGCTTCGGGCTCCCGCCGTCCGGGATACCAGGGGCGGATCCCGCCGTGTCGCGGCCGCCTGGCATTCGGGGGCCTGAAGGACCCACGCCGGACGAACACGCGGCCGATGTTTCAACTGCCGACACGGAGAAGACAACGGCCGCGGTCGACCAAGGCACACCTGACGAGTCGCTCGCCGCACCCGACGAAGCGGCGCTGAACTGCGTCGACGACAAATCGGTATGCGAAGCGTTCACCGACGCCGGTGCGCCGCCGATTGTCGAGTTGGCCGACACTGGTGAGGATGTTCGCAGTTCGGTGTCACGAGACACCACGCAGGACTTAGCCGGCGCGCATCACCATCGAGCAGCAGACGCTGGACAAGCCGAGGAAGCCTTGCGGCAAGACAGCTCGCCGGTAGCCGAAGAGCTTCTCGATGCGAGCATCGAGGTCACCGGCCCGGAGCCCGACGTCGAGGTCACGTCCCAGGTCGACGCGGTTCCCGATCATGTCGAAGAACACGCGGCCGACCAAGACTCCGACTCGCACCTTCGTGAGCAATTCGCCAGGTCGACCGACAGCGACGGCGACCACGACTCGACGTCATCCGACTTCGAGCCGACCACCACCGACGGTCAGGAGCGGATCCACGCGAGCGCGGGCGGTCGCGACGCCGGTACGGGCCGAGGCGGCCGTCGAAGCGGCTCGAGCGTTCACCGAGAACGGCTCCCAACACCGGCCGAGGTCGACCTGCCTTCGGCGTACTTGCTGTGGAACCGCGCCCTAGCCGAGTACTGCCTGCTCGAGACGACGCCGGCCACTGAGACGGCGTACCTCTGCATTACTCCGAGCATCCTGGCTGCGGCGCTGGAGGCCGGCGGTGGCGCGCGTCGCAGTCCCGAGGACGCGACCCTGCAGTTCCAATCTGCGATCTCCGAGGCGTACGACGCCTCGGTTCTCGCCAGCCGGGTAGGGCTGTGGAACCTCGGCGGAGATGCCGAGGATGGATCACCAGCGTGCGTGGGGATTCTGGCCGCCTCAGTGCTTGCGGCTTACCGGATGCGATCGGATGAGGAAGCTGGACCGAACGCGTACTACGCGCGCCTGGCGGAGATCCTCGGCTGCGATCTCGTGGGAGGACGTCCCCGAGGCTTCGATCTTGAGCTGTTCGCCGACCTGTGGGATGCGCTCGCTGATCGGCTCCAGACCCTGAGCGACCGAACGCTTGCTCGTCCGGCGGGTGAGCCCGGGCTACGCCGCTTTGTCGCCTACCCGCTGCGCCATGTGCCCCTGCGCCAGCTCGACGTCGAAAAGCTCCCCGAGTTCTTCGACTGGGCCCGGCTCGAACCTGGGAGCCGCGTTGGGTCCTCGGAGATCTCCGAAGCACTCGGTCGTTGGGCGACCGGCCGCGGCGTTCTGAGCCGCGCCGGTGAGCAGGCGATCAACGACGAACGACGTGAAGCTGTCGCCGCGCAAGTCGCTCTCGAGCTCGAAGCCTGGGACGGCTCATCGCGGGACACAGGAGGACGCAGAACCGCGGCGGTCCATCTACTTCTTGACTTCGTTCGGCGTCGTCCGCACTTGGAGTTCCTTGCCCGGCGACCCAGTTCCTTTCCGGCGTCGTTCGATGCCGGCGTACGTCAGCTGGAGGCGGGTGAGCAAGGGTGGTACGACCCAGTACCCGTCGTTCCCGAAGACGGTGCGGCACTGAAGGCGGGGTTCGTCTGGACATGCAGCGGACTCGATGGCGGCTTCACGCTCCACCGACCGCCATCTGATGTCGTCCCACTCCGGCCGGCGGCCGACTTCAGCGGCTACCTCTCACAGCGCGGCCTTCCGCTGGGCCTCACCAGCGCGGTGCTCTGCACGGCCGAGTGCGAAGCAGGAGTGAGCGAGTATCTGACCGCGGCAACTGGCGAGCGGTGCGACGCTATCGACGACCCGCATCTCCCAACTGGCTGGCGTCTCTTCACCCCCGTCCGGCCCTCGCGACGCGTGCCCGTGCCCCCTGGGCTCGAGCAACTCGAGGTACACGTCGACGCCTCGATCGTCCTGCAGGGCGGTCTTCGCGTGGGCCGACGATCTGCATGGCTGGCAGGAGCGCCGCCGAGAATCCTTGTGGGCGGCTGCGAAGCAGCATCCATCGACGGCGCGCAAGCGCCAGTCGTCGACGGCGAACTCCGACCGACCGCACCTCTCGGTTTCGGCGTTCACCTGGTCGAGGCCGAACGGGCTCGACGGCGATTCGAGATCGTCGAGCCGGAGGGCCGTTGGGAGGAGACTCCGGCGTTGGCCGCCGACCACAGTGTCGCTATCGCACTTCCTTCGGGGGACTGGTGGATCGTGGGCGCGAAGCTCGGCAGCGTCGCCAGGGCGCGAGGACACCCAGGGCTAGCGGTCGTCCCCTTCGAGCCCGTCTGGGCCATCGCCAGCACTGCCCGACGAGCTCCTGTCGTGATCGCCCTCGGCCGAGAGCTGCCGTCCCCGGCGAAGGCGAAGCCAGTGGACGCCAGGGATCCCCGTGCCCGCGCGTGGGCCCACGCCGTTTACGAGGCGCAGATCCGACGGCCGCGCTTTGCCACCCGTGACGCCGCGGTCGATCCGCATGACGTACTCGACGCGTGGCGGAAGTTCGCAGCTACGGCGCGGCAGCTCAAGCGGTACTGGCGGCGAGCGCGATGAACGTGTCGAGCGGAGAGCTCCTGCTCTACTGGCTGAGCCACATGGGCGAGGGCTCATGGGTCAGCTTCGTCCGCGCCCACAGCGAGCTCCAGCCACCGACCGACGAGCGAACGGCATACGCGAGGTCGAAGCTTCGCAGAGCTTTGAGCGAGCTCGGTCATGCCGAGTTCTTCGTCGGAGGTGGCACGCGTTGGCGCGTGTTTCAGCCTGCGATCGGGCTGTCGCCCGAAGCAGGTACTGCCGCCCTGATCGGCGGACGTACTCCAAAGCTGTTGAACAACGTGCTCAGCTCCGCGGAACAGTTCCAGTGCGATGTCGATGTCCGGCTGGACGAGTGGGCGCCGGACCGCGTCCTTCTCAACGGAACCAAGGAATCGGTGGAGCGCAGCGCACAGGCATCCGGCGTCCGATACATCCCCGACCTTGCACTCGCACTCGCGGCGGAGGTCGCACCGGTCGCCACCTTGCTTGACGATCCCACCCCCGCTGCCGCGCCGCGCAACTGGTCCGTAAGGTCATTCAACCTCGCGACCCTCACCTGGGAAGACGAGTTGTTGCCGGACACGGCCTATGAGTACCGCTCGCGACATGGGCCGCTCCGGCACTATGTGAGGGTCGGCCGCGGGCTCCTGTTGGAGACCGAGCGCCGGCATGCCGTCTACCTGGCAGCACACCTGCACCGCGTACGCCTCATCAGTTACGACGAGCGGGCCCGGATCCTCGCCGCCCCGAGGACGGCGCCTCTACCGGAGGCCATGGCTCGCGTAGCCGCAGCGTGCTCCGCCACCCCCGCACGTGAGAACGGCGGGATGCTCACCTACGCCTTGGTTTCTCCCGCCGTGGCGGGGGCGGTCATGGGGGCGGCGGGCCAGCCCCCACCTGAATCTCATTGGCTCTCAGATGATCGGAGTCGGCGCTGATGGACGACCCCTTCAAGACATTCGAGGAGATCCGAAGCTCATATCTTCGCTACCTCGACAGCCCCTTCCGGCTTCGGTACCCCGCGCTCATGGACGAGCGGCGGCAACTCTTCGATCAGGATCGCCAGCTCTGGCGCCGGCCGCTCTTCGAACCGATCGTGCCGTACGAGTCGTCGGGGCTGACCATCCACGACGCGTGCGACCGCCTTGGCGTAGGCGGGGAGGCGGGTGAGTTCATCAGTCGCGGCCTCTTCCCACTATCGAGGCAGCTCTACCGCCACCAATTCGACGCATGGGAGGCGTCGCGCGCCGGCGACGCTGTCGTCGTCACGTCGGCGACGAGCTCGGGCAAGACCGAGTGCTACCTGATCCCCGTCTTCGCATCCCTAGTCGAGGAGTCCATTCGTTGGGGAGCACCCTCGGCCCCGGCATCCCCATGGTGGGATGCCGGTGGCGGTGGCCGCACCCCACAGCGTGCTCACGAGCACCTCGATCGGTCGCCCGCGCTGCGGGGTCTCTTCTTGTATCCGCTCAATGCCCTCATCGAGGACCAGCTCGGACGCATACGGGATGCGTTCGACGGCCAGGCTGCGCGTCAATGGATGACCCAGCATCGGCCCGGCCAGCATTTCTGGTTCGGGCGCTATACCGGCGCGACGCCGGTGTCCGGGCTGCCGTCAAACGACAGCAAGCGAAGCGAACTCCGGCGCCGGCTTCGTCTCATGCAGCGCGAGTGGACGCGGGCCGTGGCGTCCGCCGCGGCGAAGGGCGACGACCGCATCCTCAACTACTTCCAGGATCCCTCCGGCTCCGAGATGTGGTCGCGGTGGGACATGCAGGATCACCCACCGGACATTCTCATCACGAACTACAGCATGCTCAACATCATGCTCATGCGCGCGGTCGAGGAGCCGATCTTCGATCAGACGCGCGATTGGCTCGCCAGGGATTCGAGCAACCTGTTTCACCTCGTCGTCGACGAGCTGCACAGCTATCGAGGAACTCCGGGCACCGAGGTCGGATACCTGCTGCGAGCCTTGCTGGACCGACTCGGCCTGACACCCGATTCGCCACAGCTTCGGATCATTGCCACCAGCGCCTCTATCGAGGACAACCCTGCGAGCCTGGCATACCTCGAGCAGTTCTTCGGCAGGGATCCGAGCACGTTCACGATCATCCGCGGCCATCGCCGTCCACTTCCGGCTGGGCCGGGCGACCTTCCACATCGACGGCCCGCTTTCGCGCGCGCGGGCGAAGCGCTCAAGTCGGGAGTCGCGGCTGCCCTGACCGCGCTGACGGGTGATCCGGACCAAGGGGAGCAGGCGCCCGTTCTCCTTGCTGATCACCTCGTTGAGAGCGGGGCGGTCGAGGCCGCCAGGTCCGCTGGAGACTCCGCTCCGTTCACCGTGGAGGATCTGGCCGCCCGTGCATTCGGCTCAGACACCGACGAAGGACTGGAGGCCGCCCGAGGTCTCGTTCGATGCCTCGCTGCGGCACGCGACGCCCACGGCGTAGCTCCGCTCCCTCTTCGAGTGCACTACTTCTTCCATAACGCTGGTCGCCTTTGGGCGTGCGTGAACCCCAACTGCTCCGGTCGCTTCGGCCGTACGCCTGCCGGCGCCGACACTCCGCCGATCGGCCGCGTCTACACCGAGCCGCAGCCCCGTTGCTCAGCGTGTGGCGCTGCGGTCCTCGAGCTCCTGTATTGCCAGCCATGTGGCGAAGTCCTTCTCGGCGGTTTCCACAAACCTGACCCGGACTCACCGAACGCCTTCTATCTGTCCCCGGACTACCCAGACCTCGACCGGGTACCGGACCGTTCGAGCTCGCTGAAGCGCACCGTCGACGAGTACATGGTCTTCTGGCCTGCGGCTGGCCGCCGCCTGGCTCAGACAACCCAGCAAGCGGGCCCGCAGTGGCAGTGGCAGCAAGAGGGTCAGCGCGGGTGGCGCTGGTCTCCGGCGTTGCTCGACCATGAGACGGCCCGACTGACTCGCCCCCCTCGAAGCCAGCCCTCGACGGCCACCCGAACAGCAGGCTTCTTGTTCTCGAGTCCTGTCGTAGACGCAAACGCGTTCGCTTCCAAGTGCCCCCACTGCGGCGCCGACTGGGCGAGACGACGTGTTGGATCCCCGATCCGAGATCTGGGCTCTGGCTTCCAGAGGGTTGTGCAGTTGCTGTGCGACGCGATGATGCGCGAGCTCGACCCCGAGACACGCAGGCTGGTCCTCTTTTCGGACAGCCGCTCCGACGCCGCGAAGCTGTCGACCGGCATCAAGCTCGCCCACCATCTCGACACCCTCCGGCAGGTGGCGTACGAAGTGCTCGCAGGGGAAGCGGCGAGGTCCATCTCGGAGTACAACAACGCTGTCGATCTGCACCAGGCGGCCACGGACCTGGCGACTCTCGAGAAGCGCCAGCTCCAAGGACCACTGGATCCCGAGGAGCTCGCCCAACGGCAACGACTTCTGTCCGACCTCCCACCGGAGGTGACGGGCGAGGTCATGCGGCATGCCGCAATCGGCGGAACACCGCCAGCGGTGCTGACGCCACCCGTCCCCCCAGGCGGCTTTGCGGCAGCGTCGTTCAACGAGCTACTCAACGCCGCGCGGACTCGTTTGCTTGAGGTTGGGATGAATCCCGGGGGTCCTCAGCCGTCCGTCACGAAGTACCGGCCCAGGGTGCGGCGCGCCAGGACCATCTGGTGGGACGGGTTGATCGACTGGGACGCCACCCCGCCGAGGTACCGGCCCGGTCTCCAGCCGATCGAGCAGCAGCTGTTGGACGAGATTGAGACTTCACTCCGGCGGTCGGTGGTGCAGGATGTTCTCTTCGCCGACGGCAGCCGCGACTTCGAGTCCCTGAACCTCGGCTTCCTTTGGGTCGATTCGCACGGGCCGCGGTCCGCGACGGACGAGGCGGCCGCATCCGTGATCCGGATGCTCGCCCAGAGGCGCCGGTTCACGGGTTCTGAGGCCGAGGGGCAGCTTCAGGCGCCGATGTACATCCAACGCTTCCTCGCAGAAGTCGCCGACCGGGCGGGTATGAACCCGTTGGACCTGCACAATGACGTAGTCGCGAGGCTCGGTACGCGGCTGGGTCAGTGGCTGATAACTCCGGAGAGCATGGTCCTTCTCGCGCCCAGACCTGACGCGAACCAACAGGTCGCTCTATACCAGTGCGCGAGGTGCGGCCGTTCCCATCTCCACCGCTCCGGTGGCATCTGCACAACGTGTCTACGTCCGCTTCCCCCAGGCCCGACCATGTGGCGGGTCGACAGCCCTCCCGAAGACTTCTACGAGTTCCTCGCGAGGAGCGGCGCAGACGTCTTCCGGCTCCGCTGCGAAGAACTCACCGGCCAGACAAACACCGAAGACCGGATCGCTCGTCAACGGCGCTTTCAAGAGGTCTTCCTCGAGGACGAGTCACCCCAGGCGGCCGGGGTGGATCTGCTGAGTGTCACCACGACGATGGAAGCCGGCGTCGACATCGGCTCGCTCCAAGCCATCTCGCTCGCCAACATGCCGCCCGTCCGATTCAACTACCAGCAACGCGTCGGCCGCGCCGGACGCCGCGGTCTGGGAACGTCCGCGGTTCTCACGCTGTGCCGTGGACGAAGCCACGACGACTATTACTTCGAGCGCCCAACACTGATCACGTCGGAACCGCCGCCGACGCCATACGTCGACGTCTCACGGCCCGAGATTGCGCGTCGGGTGATCTCGAAGGAGGTCTTGCGCAGAGCGTTCCGAGGCATCTCGGTACCGGTGGGCGGCGACAACGTCCACGGCGAGTTCGACGTCATTGACGAGTGGTTCACACACCGATCCATCGTCGCGACGTGGATCACCTCACATCGTGGAGAGGTCGAGGCGATCTGCGGGGCGGTCCTTCGCCGCACCGGGATGGCCGCGCCGACCGACCGACTCGCGATGGCCGACTACATCAGCAATGAGCTGATCGGCGCGATCGACTACGTCGCTCGGCACCCCGAGAGTCCAGGCCACGTTGCTCTCAGCGAACGGCTCGCGTCGATGGGCGCGCTTCCGATGTTCGGGTTCCCAACCCGAGTGAGATACCTGTACCACGAGCGGCCCTCACTGACGCACGGTTGGCCGCCCGACCGCGGCGTGATCGACCGCCAACTGGACATCGCGATCAGCCAGTTCGCACCCGGCGCTCAAACCGTGAAGGACGACGAGCTGCATACCGCTGTAGGCGTTGCCGACTACCGGCCATACGGCGGGTCGGTGGTCGCCGCGCCGGATCCGCTCGGACCTGCGGTCGAAGTCGGCATCTGCCGTCGCTGCCAGGCACTCGTTCAAGACCCTGATCCGCACGGTGGCTGCCCGTTCTGCACCGCTGCACGGAGCGATGCCGGGTACCGCACAGTGGAGCTGAGCGAGCCTCGCGGGTTCACCACCTGGTTCTCCATCAACGCCGAGTTCACAGGGGGCTTCGAGTTCACTCCTCGTGCGCTTCGAGCGAGGATCGGCGCCAGTCCGAACCCTCCGTCGGGTACCCGGAACTTCACAGTCGATGCCGGCTCGCAACGCGTCTACCGCGTCAACGACAACGACGGGCGGGACTTCGTCTTCCGCAAGATCGCCAACCAAGACGTCTGGATCACTGAGGCGGCATTCGACCAGGCCCTTCAAGACCTGTCCATCGCTGAGCGTCGGGCGATGTCGTCACCGACCTTCGACCCGGGTGAACAGCCTGAACGTCGCGCCCTCGCAGCCATCGCGAACACGGACGTGATGACAGCCGGGATCGCAGCAGTTCCTGTGGGCCTGACTCTCAACCCGGCGATCCCCGAAGCCCGCGCCGCGTGGTACTCGTTCGGCTTCCTAGTCCGCCGCGCCGCCGCGGTCTCGCTCGACGTAGCGGAGTCGGAGCTCGATCTGGGCATACAGCCGGTGATGGACTTCAGCAACCCGTTTGCTCCGCCCTCTGCGCGCGTGTTCCTGTCGGACGCGCTGGAGAACGGCGCCGGTTACTGCACTCACCTCGGCGTACCCGCCCGGTTCGAGTCATTGCTGCAGTTCATCACGGGAACTGGCTCGCCTCCGGACCAGACGTTCTGGAGGCCGCTCGTCGACGCCCCCCACGAGACGGAGTGCGCAAGCTCCTGCCATCGCTGCCTTCGGGAATTCGGCAACATGGCGTATCACCCGTTGCTTGACTGGCGTCTTGGGCTCGACATGGCGCGACTCGCGCTCGACGCGTCAGCGCAGATCGACCTCACCTACTCGTACTGGGCCGGGTTGGCGTCCCGGATTGCGGCGCCGTACTTCCTCGGGCTCGGCATGGCGCACGAACAGCTCGGCGGCCTGCAAGCCGGGGTCGACGCGCCCAGGCGGCACGCCCTGGTCCTCACTCATCCGCTCTGGGACCACGACGCCTCGAACTATCGGGTCGACGTTGCGGCCGCCGTTGCCGAGGGCGAGCGACGCGGCCTCCGTGTCGAGCTTCGGTCGATTCTCCGGGCCGTCCGAATCCCATACGAGTGACGTCGACGAGGTCCTCGGATGCTTGTCCCTGATGTACCCACGCCGCAGGCGGTACCGGCAATCTCGCCCAGCCTCTACGAGGCCCTTCTCGCGTGCCCGGCCAAGGCAGTGTGGTACGCGCACGGGTCCCGCGACGCTCTGGCCCCGCACCCCGCAGCGTTGCTCGGTACGTGCTTCCACGCGGTCATGGAGGCGCTGCAGAAGGGCCGCATCACAGGAGACGCCGCCGAGCGGCAGAACAGCGCACGCAGCCTGTTCGACGAAGTTGCGAGACAGGTGCATACCGACGCACACCCCCTCCTGAGGGTCAAGTTCCCATCGCCTCAGAACCTCCCGTACTACAACCTGCTGCGAGAGCGAGCGGCCGCCGTCGCGGCGCAGGCCCCTGTTGGCGTTGATGAACAGGCTGAACCACGCCCGCAGCCGTCGCCGCTCTCGGAGGAGAGGTTTCGCTCCTCGGACGGAGTGATCGTCGGGAGGCCGGATCTCATCGATGTAGCACGCGGCGAGGTCGTCGACTTCAAGACGAGTGAGGCCATCAACGATCCGGGCGCTGTGTCGCCGCGCGAGGCTCGCCAGCTCAGGCTCTATGCGTATCTTGCCGGCGAGGCAGGCCTGACGATCGAGCGAGGAACCATCGTCCGCGGGGACGGTCACACCGCCTCGATTGCGGTTACTGCTTCGGAAGCC
The DNA here is from genome assembly GCA_050744905.1 of Acidimicrobiales bacterium. GTDB lineage: Bacteria > Actinomycetota > Acidimicrobiia > Acidimicrobiales > DATLFN01. Next base: position 4,549 of record JBOGHR010000745.1, on the reverse strand, counting down.
CGCCATGAGGCGACTCAGGCACGGCAGGCGCTCGCCGAGCTCAACAATCGCGTCGGGAACGGCCAAGCCTTTGCCGAGCTAGCTCGTCCGTCACCTGAGGGCTGCCGCTTCTGTCCATGCGTACCCTTCTGCGACGCGTTCTGGGAGACGGCGGACCCAACCTGGCAAGATGCGACCGGCATCCATGTCGAATGCACCGTGATCGCAGCCGTCAATGCTGCGGTGCACGGTACGGCTCTCGTCACCGTCCAAGCCCGGCGGACACGTGGCACGGTGGGTGGAATCGACGTCTCCATCGAGCAGGTGCCGGCAGCATGGATCACGGCGGACGGAGACCGACCAGTCGAGGTCGGGGACGTGATCAGAGTCGTTGACGCGCGTATCGTTTCGGAGGACCCTGTGGTGCTTCGAGCGGACCGCGTCATGACATCGCTGTGGAGATGTCGAACGACGTGACCGACAACATGACACCGGAACAGCGAAGCCGGACCATGTCTCGCATCCGCGCCCGTGACACGAAGCCGGAGCTCACGGTACGGCGGCTGCTACACGGTCGAGGCCTTCGCTATCGCACGCACGTGGCAGGCCTGCCGGGCAAGCCCGACATGGTCTTCAGCGGAGCACGAGTCGCCGTGTTCATCGACGGCGACTTCTGGCACGGCTGGCGGTTCAGTACATGGAGTGGCGGTCTGGCTCCCTACTGGCGGGAGAAGATCGAGCGGAACATGAAACGCGACGCTCGGAACTTCCGCACCCTCCGGCGCGGCGGATGGACGGTCATCCGGCTGTGGGAGCACGAGATCGGGGCCGATGCAGCGAGATGCGCGGATCGTGTTGAAGTGGCCGTGCGCGGCCTGAGCTTCGTTGCGGCCCAGTCAAAGGAGCCGTCGAGCGAGGCTGAGCCTTCCAGGGGCGCGCAGCCGTGACGCCCTCGGCTGGCCTCTGCCGAGAAGAGGGTCTCGGCGCCCTCGGTTCGTGACGCTGCAAGCAGCTCGCGAGAGCCTTCGCATCGCGATCGGCTACCGGGCTATCTCCCCAGGCTGAGCGCCCACGATCGGGCGCGTTCACCTCGCGCACGACCTTTGCGATCCGCTCGTGCTCGTACCGGTCAAGGATGTGCTCGGGTTGTGGGCCGATGACGTCGCGGACGGTCTCGGCTCGCTCTGGCCATGGTCGGCCGTTCTCGTCGAGGTACACGGCGACGTTCTCGACGGCGCGGTCCCATCGAAGCCGCTCGCGTTGCGTCGTCGGGCGCGGGCCGACCAAGCCCAGCGCGGCCTGCGGTGGGTCAGCCACGGCGGTGATCCGAACCGTAAGCCGGCGCGCCGACATGGCGAGGGCCACGACGCGCGCCTGCTCGAAGTCGGCCGCGTGCTCAACGGCGAAGGCGTCGTGCGCGTCCTGCTTCGCCCGGAGGTCGGCGAGGCGGCCCTCGCGACGGGTGATGGCGCGCTCGGTCGCGGCGACCTTCTCCGTGAGCTGCCGGCGCGCGCTGGGTTTCCAACCGGGCCGCGCGTCCTGCAGCGCTTCGAGCCGGGCGCGCGCCGACGCGACGTCACGCTGCTCCCGCGCGATCTCGTCGGCAACCGATGGTGGCTGCGCGCCGAGGACGGCGTCGAGGCGGCGCGACTGCTCGGTGAACTCCATGAGCGTGTACGCCTGCGCAAGTGCGGCTGCGTCGATGGCCCGCGGGTCGGTCTCTACCGCGAGCTGCTGGTCGCTCCGCCGCTCGAGCGCTCCGACCACGGTGCTGAGGCCCGACCGGTCCGGCTCGATTGCTCGCGGATCGTCTTCGTCATCGAGGCCGAGGTCGCCGTCGTCGACGTAGAGGTTCGTGCGGTCAGTTGCGCGCGTGATGGCGACGTAGCCCTCCTCGAACCGGGACGCGTCGGACGGGTGATACCGGGCGCGGTCGAGCGTGGCGCCCTGCACGCCATAGGTCGTGCGCGCATAGGCGTGCTCGAGATGGCCGGCAGCGAGGTACTCCGTCGGGATGCGGACGACTCCCTCCTGCTCGAAGGCGACGTCGACCTCGCGACGCCCGTGGTCGATGGCGACGACGCGGCCGAGGCTGCCGTTCTTGACGAACTCGCGCCGGCCGGGCGCGTGCAGCGAGCGATCGTTACGGCGGGCGACGACCCCGTCGCCGACCAGGAGCTCGCGGCCGTGGGCGACGAGAGGCTCGCCGGTGAGCACGCCTTCGGATTTGAGCAGCGCGCGGGCACGCTCGTTCAGCGCGCGCCGGGCGGCGTTGGTGCCGGCGAGCATCGGCGATGAGGAGCCGGCGCGGCGGTCAGCCCACCAGTCGCGGACGAGCGCGTCGTAGGTGTCGGCGGCGGTGCCGCCGCGGTGGACCTTGCCGGCGGTGTCGTATCGGTCGAGCGCCGCAGCGATGTCGCCCCGCCGGTACTCGTCGATGGCGGCGCGCTCGGCGTGGTCCCGCTGGCGGCGGTTCTCGACGAGGCGGACGAGCGTCGGGTCGTCGCTGGCGGCGAGCGCCTTGAAGACGCCGCCGGTGTCGACGGCGGTGTGCTGGTCCGGGTCGCCGATGAGCTTGATGCAGCCCTCGGCGGCTTGGACGTGGGCGGCGAGCCGAGCGAGGTCGCGGGTGCCGACCATCGACGCCTCGTCGACGAGGAGCACCGTCCCGCGGACGAGATGATCGCCGCGCTGTTCGAGGTCGATGAGCAGGCTAGCGATCGTCTGCGCCGGGCGTCCCGTGTGGTGGCCCAGCCCGACGGACGACTCCAGCTCGGCGGCGGCCGTTGCGCTCACGGCGCAGCCGACGACTGGGACGCCCGAGGCTGCGAAGGCCTGGACGCATGCGACGCCGCGTAGGTCTTGCCCGACCCGGGCCGGCCGACGACCGGTTGGATGCGCGCGCTCGGCGAGCAGACGGCGCGGACCATGGCGGCCTGCTCGTCGCTGAGGTCCGGCTGCAGCGCGAGGACCGACTCGATCGCCGTCGAGGAGGCGGCGGGCGTTGCCGGTTCGCCGGCCCAGCGCAGGAGCCGGGTCTCGATCTCGATCAGCTCCGGCGTGCTGAACACCGCGGTGCCACCCGTGCGGATGCGGCGGTTGTCGAGCCCGACGACGACCTGGGAGTTGCGCCCCGACGCGGGGGCGGCGAGCACGACGACGCGGTGCGAGGTGAGGAACCGGTCGGCGAAACGCTCGACCTCGATTGCGGGCGCGGACGCGCCGATGGCGGCGGCGATGTCGCGGACGACATCGCGCCGGGTGAAGGTGGAGGCGCGCTCGGTCAGCCCGCGGGGGCCGGCGAGGTGGTCGAAGAGCCGCTCGATGTCGGGGGTCGAACGCTCCTCGGCACGACCGAAGCACGCCTCGATCGCGCGGCGGTCGAAGCCGAGCGCCGCGGCGCGGTCGCGCCACGCGATAGCGAGGGTGTCGGGATCGACCGTGCGGTCCTTCGGGCGGCGGGTGGCGAGCGTCGCCTTCTGGCGGGCTCGCGCCGACGTGTAGCCGGACTCGGCGAGCAGGTCTTCGATCTCGTCGCGCCGCTGGCTGAACTCGTCGATGACCGCCTGGGGGACGCCGGCAACGTCGGCCATGCCTTCGATGACCGGTCCCCACTCGATGCCGAGGCGGCTGGCGAGCAGGTGGCGGAGGTGCGCTTGGTAGAGGTACCCGCCGGACAGCGAGTGGTCGAACAGCGGGCGGCCGTCGAGGCAGCGCCAGCGGTCGGCGACGGTGAGGGTGAGGTTGGCGACGACGACGTGGGTGTGCAGGAGGGGGTCGCCGGCTCGGCTGCTGCGGTGGTCGAAGGCGGCGGCGACGAGCCCCGCGGTCTGGATCCGCTCGCCGCGCTCTCGGGCGATGATGACCTGGTCCTCGTAGTAGCGGACGACCTCGTCGACGGCTTCGCAGTGCGCCTGGCGGATGGCTGCGCGCCGGTCGGGGTCGGCGAGCGCCCACAGGACGCTGACGCTCTTCGGCGGGCGGAGGGTGTGGTCGAAACCGGGTCGCCGCTTGGGCGGCTTGTGCTCGGCGGCGTAGGTGTTGACTTGCGCGCGCTGCACGCGCCACGCGACGCGGCCGGTCGCCTCAGCGCGCGCCTTGTCGCCCTCCAGCTTCCCGCTGCGCAGGAGCCGGCGAACGAACGTCGCCGTGACACCGAGCTCGGTGGCGGCCTCCTCGGCCGTGAGCCACTCGTCGTCGGGCCGGGTCGAGACGTGGCGGGTCTTGGCGCGCGGCGGGTCGACCAGCTGCTCGCCGGTGAGCGGATGGCGACCGTCGAGCACGTCGCGGAAGTGCTCGGGGTTGACCTCGCCGTCGAGGCCCATCTCGGTGGCGAGTGAGCCGACCCAGCGCCCGGGCGCCTCACCGCGTCCCAGGTAGTAGTCCTCGGCGGAGGAGGCGACCTCCCGGACGTAGTACTCGCCGCCGCCGGGCCGGAGCTTGCCGATGTTCAGCACGGGACGCGCCCGGGATCCCGCAGGGTCCGCCGCAGGCGGAACCTGCAAGTCTTTGAGGGCTTGGTAGGGGTGGGTGACGGCGCGCGTGAGTGATCGCGGGACGGGTGCCGGGA
>JBOGHR010000744.1:0-2775 GCA_050744905.1 Acidimicrobiales bacterium | reverse complement strand
GCGCTGGTGGGCCAGGGCCACGAAGTGGCGGGTCTCCACCACCGGGCGCCCGACCAGCGCCCGGGCGGCCACGGCGGCGGCGGTGGCGTGGGTGAGGTGGGAGTGCACCAGGTCGAAGCGGCGGCTGAGGCCGGCCAGGTGGGCCGCCCCCGGCACCGCTCCGGGCCCGGTGAAGGCCAGCCGGTGGACGGGCACCCCGAGCGACTCGAGGGCGGCGTCGAGGCCGTCGCCGCCCGGCTCGCACGCCACCTCCACCTCCACCCCGGCGGCGCGGAGGCCGGCGGCCAGGTCCACCACGTGGCGCTCGGTGCCGGCCAGGCGGGAGGACGAGACGGCGAGCAGTACCCGCACTCAGCCGGTGTTCCTGGTCATCCGCAGGAAGCGGGAGGGCTGCCGCTCCCGCTCGGAATGGCGGCCGCGGCCCTCGCCGTAGCCGTACCCGTAGCCGTACCCGTAGGCGCCTGAGGCCTCGAAGGTGCCGGGGTCGGCGGCGTTGACCACCACGCCCAACACGGTGGCGCCGGCCTGGGCCAGGCGGGCCCGCAGCTCGTCGAGCAGGCCGGTGGTGACCATGTCGGGACGGACCACGAGGAGGATGGCGTCGGCGTGGGCGCCCAGCACGCCGGCGTCGGCGAGGGGCAGCACGGGCGGGCTGTCCACGATGACCAGGTGGCTCTGGCGCAGCGACGCCAGCGCGGCCTCCATCGCCGGGCTGGACAGCACCCGGGTGGGCTGCCGCTCGGCGGGACCGGCGGTGAGGCAGGCGAGGGACCCGGGGAGGTGGGCCCTCTTCACCACGCCGGCCGCCTCGGCCGGATGGAGGCGCTCGCCCAGCACCGACGACAGGCCGCGCTCGTTGGGCAGGCCGAGGAGCTGGTGCAGGCGGGGGCGGCGCAGGTCGGCGTCGACGAGCATGGCGTCGACCCCGCTCTCGGCGAAGGCGATGGCCAGGTTGGCGGCGACCGTGGACTTGCCCTCCCCGGCCAGGGCGCTCGTCACCAGGAGGACCCGCTGGTTGTCCCCCACGCCGGCCACCGTCAGGTTGGACCGCACGATCCGGTACGCCTCCGCCACCTGGGACGCAGGGCGGTCGAGCACCGCCAGCGGGGAGCGGCGGGCCCGGCGGCCCCGCAGCCGGGGGACCACGGCGAGGACGGGCGAGCGCAGGGCGGCCTCCACCTCGGCGGCCGTCCGCACGTGGGCGACGAGGTGCTCCTGGGCCAGGGCCAGGGCGAACCCGGCCAGCAGGCCCACCAGCCCGGCGATCACGGCGGCACGAGCGGGGCGTGGCGACACCGGCGAGCCGGGCGCGACGGCGGGGACGAGGACCGACGCCTCCCGGGCGGGGCTGGCCGCGGCCAGGCGCAGCTGGTGGAGCCGGGCCTGCTGCACGGCCTGGTCGCCGACGAGAAGGTCCCGGCGCGACCGCAGGGCCTGGGCCTGGGCCTCCTGCCTGGCCGCCTCGGCGGCCGCCAGCTCGCCCATCAGCCGGTCGAGGTCGCCGGTCAGCTCGGCGAGGCGGGCGGTGACGGCCGCCGTCTGGCGGGCCAGGTCCTCCTCGGCCCGCTGGCGGCCGACGTCGAGGTAGGCGCTGGCCACTGCGGCCGCCATCTGCCGCGCCCGGCCGGGCGAGCCGTCCCTCGCCGTGATGCGCAGCACGGCCAGGTCCTCCACCTGGCCCGCCCGCACGGCGCGGGCCAGCGACGGCGCCGTGGTGCCACCTCCCACGGAGCGGGCCGCCTCCACCAGCACGGCCGGGCTGGTGGCGATGCGGGCCTCCGTGCGCACGCTCACCTCACGGGCGGCGCCGCCGTCTCCGCCCGTGGTCGAGAACAGCAGGTCGGTGGACGACTCGTACACGGGCGTCTGGCGCTGCGTGACGGCCAGGGCCACGCCCGCGGCGACGAGGACGGGCAGGGCGAGGGCCAGCTTGCGCCTCCAGAGGAAGCGCAGGTACTGGGCCAGGGAGGCCGGCGGGCCGGCGGGCACGGACGTGGTCATGGGCCGCTCACCACGGTGAGGGCCTCGGCCCGGGACCGGACGGCGGCGAGGGCCGGGCCCGGGCCGGGCGGGGTGCCGGGGTGGCGGCCGGCCCACAGCACGAGGCCGGCGCCCATGAACGTGGCCAGCGCCACCCCTCGGGTCCAGAACATGTCGAACTGGGCGTGGGCGAGGGAGGCCACGAAGATGCCGGCCCCGGCCAGGTTGGCGACATCGTGGGCCCCTCCCCGGTCGGCCCGGCGGCGGGAACCCGCCATCGCCATCCTCAGGGTGGCGACGACCACGCCGCCCAGCAGCACCACACCGACCACGCCCGTCTCCGCCCAGGTGAGCAGGATCAGGTTGTTGGGATCGACCTGGGTCCCCCGGTCCTTCACCACCGTCCGGAAGTTGCCCGCGCCCACGCCCAGCAGCGGATGGCGGCGGACGGTCTCCAGACCGCTCGACCAGGTGAGCACGCGGGTGCCGGCACTGGTGTCGGGGTCGGGGTCGTCGAGGCCGGCGAACACGTTGCCGGGAGCGGCCACCAGGATCAGGGCCACCGCCACCACCGTCACCGAGGCGGCCGGCCACGCCAGCGCGGGCCGGGCCAGCGCGGCCACCACGGCCAGAGCGGCCAGGGTGCCGACCCACGCGCCCCTGGACCCCGAGAGGACCAGGCCGGAGACGATGAGCGCGCCGGCCACGGTCGTCACGCCGCGGGGGCGGCCCTCGGCGACGGCCAGGGCGACCAGGGCCATGAGCCCGAACGACAGCACGAAGCCCAGCCAGTTC
>JBOGHR010000743.1:0-7620 GCA_050744905.1 Acidimicrobiales bacterium | reverse complement strand
CGGAAGGTCGTCAGGGCGTTCGACCTGGCGGATTTCGACCTCGTCGTAGCCGAGCGAGCGAAGCAGCGAGGATGCCCGGGCAGGTCCCTCGACGCTGTAGAGCATTCGGCCATCGGCCGTCTGGTCCAGCCGGACTCGGAGGGCAGTCGCTCGGCGAACGAAGGAGCCGAAGACAGCCCTTCGAGTGCGGCTCAGGTGAGACGCAACTCGGATGATCTCCTCTGGTGTGGGATCGAACGTGTCGGTCGGCAAGACCGCGTACGAGACCCGGTGTCGGAGGGCCCGCCGTGTCGCTGTGCAGCGCACGACGGCCGCGCCCATCACCACGCCCGTGATCGCCACCATGGCGGCCACCGCGTGCCCAGTACCAAGAAGGTGCGCCTCCGGCGCCGTTCTTCCTAGCCAGCCGCCTACGGCGGCGGCCGCACTCCTCAGATAGCTGACGACGGAGTCGAGGGGGTTTGTTCCTGGCGACGATGCCGCTAGCAGCGCATCGGTTCCTGACCACACCCCCCAGGCCAGCCCCATCGCCACTACTTCCTCACTGCTACACAGGCTGGTGCGCCCGCAGGGTTGTCGGCGTGCTGGGGAGTGTGCTGCGACGGTGCTAGCAGCGCTGCTACCAGCACCGACAGCACCGGGTAGCCCGGGTCGGCTAGTGGTGCCGAAGCGCGTCCGTTCGCGACCTGGTTGGCGGTGCGGGTCGCGCGGTGGTTCGCGCTGTCCGGGCGTGCCGGCAGCTCGGTGGTCATGGGGTCTACGTCCTCCCTCTCGTAGTGGCCCTACATGCATCTAACGGGCAGGCGCCTAGCCCCGACGCGACAACGCGGCGGCGATTTCCCGGCTGGTCGCGATCGCTCCCGCAGCTCTGGCCGCAGTCGTCGTCGGAGACGGCCAGGCTCAGGGCCCTCGGCCACCGTTCGGCCGCCGGCGTCGCACTCTGGCCCTCGCCCCACCGGTACAGGGCGGTGGCGCCGAGGCTGACACCAAGGCCGATCGCCGCCCCCAGCACCGCGCCCAGGACGGCCAGCCTCACCGCCGCCGACAGCCGCCTCATCCGGGCACCTCCCAGGGATGGATGGGCACCCAGCGGCCGTCCCGTAGCGCCAGGTGGACCACGGTCGTCCGCTCGACGAGGCGCTCAGCTCCGGCGATGGGGTCGGCGGACCACACCACCGTGACCCGGGCCACGCCTTCGGCGCCGGGCTGGCGACTGGCCCCCGCAGCGTGCACCTCGAGCCGCCGACAGCACGGGCCCCGTTGGTCGCCGGCCCAGTAGTCGCCGAATACGTCGCGGCCCTCGCCGGTCAGGTCGGCCCGCAGCACCGCGGTTCCCAGCCTCGCCAGCGAGCGCGCCAGCTCCGGGCCCAGGTCCGAGCGGGCGGGGTCGGAGAGCCGGGCCCACGCTCCTCGCTTGGCCGGCGTGAAGTCCTCGTCGGCTTCGTTGTCCATCGGCAGCGACGTGGTGGTCGACGAGCTGGTCGAGGAGCTGGCCGTGCTCGGTGCGGGCAGGGCTTGGGGTGCCCGTGGCGCCTCGCCGCCCACCTGGTCGCCACGGCTGGCCACGCGCTGGGGAGCATCCGATGGCCCTCCGCCGCCGGCGCGCAGCGCGAGGACGACGGCGGCCAGCACCGCCACCAGCAGGACCGCCACGTTGGCCCTGGTCCTCACGGGCCGTCGATCCCGACGTGGGCGTGGTCCTGATGCGAGCCGTCAGCAAAGACCCGGAAGCGCCCGGGCCCGGAGGTCACCAGCTCCCCATAGGGCTGGCCGACCTCGTCGATGCCCAGGCTCGCCTGGTTGTCGGTGAGCTGGCGGACGAAGTTGAAGGTGGCGCTGCTCTGGGCGTTCACCCATTCGCCGTCGATCTTGCCGATGTCCATGGCCCGGCCCGGGCACCCGTCGCACGCGTAGTGGTTGGAGATCCGGTCGCTGTTGGCGACGTACTTGTTGTGGCCGGTCTTGAAGACGTAGACGTAGATGGAGTGCTCGGCCACGATGGCCCGCACCGCCGCCACCAAGCGGGCGTCGACGTTGCCGTTCTCGAGGTCGGCCCGGGCCTCGGGCTCGAGCTCGAGTCGGGGGTTGGCCAGGAGGTCCCCAGCCTCCCCGCCCCCGGTGGCCACCAGCGTGCCGCCGCCAGCGGTGAGGAAGCCGTCGTAGGTCTTGGTCCATCCCAGGACGTCCTCGACGTAGGCATCGGAGTGGTTGTAGGACCAGAAGGCCTTGCGCAGGTCGTCGTCAGAGGTGAGCTCGGAGCCCGGGACCGCCCGGCACAGGTAGCCGGCGGTGGCCAGGGCGGCGTCGAAGATGTTGTGGGGATCCTTCACGCCGTCGCCGTTGCCGTCCTGGCCCGAGCTCTCCCAGGTCGACTCCAAGAACTGCATGGGCCCCACCGCCCGGCCGTAGGGGGTGGATGGCCCGTAGATAGGCGGGGTGACGTCGCCGTTGGGACTGACCTGGCCGTCTCCGCCGTCGGTGCGGCCGTGGCTCGACTCGATCTTGCCGATGGCGGCGATGGCGCTGGCCCGGACCTTGCATCCCGCAACGAGCTCAGCGGCGCGGGCTGCCGCCTTGTTGTAGGCGTCGACGAACACAGGGTTGAGGCCGGTCCCGGCCAGCCCGCCGGCCCCGCGCCTGGAGGTCTGGGGAGGGGGGCCGCCGATGGCCCCGAACAGGAACAGTGGCACCAGCCCCACGCCCAGCAGCGCGGCGACGCCGAGGGCGAGCACCCGCAGCAGCGGGGACTTCTTGGGACCTCCGGGCTTCTGTTCCAGGCGTTTGTCGACGGCTCGGGTTGCCAGCTTCTTGGCCGCGGCGGCCGCTACGACAGGCGCCGGCATGCCCTACACCCACTCCATGGCTTCTTCGCGCTCCTGGGCGGCCCGGCGCTCGGCAGCCTCGGCCCGGCGGGCTGCCACCTCGGCCTCCTGGGCGCGCTGGGCGCGAACGCCGGGAACGAGCTTGGCCAGGTTCTCCGCCCCCTCCTCCACGTAGTCCCATGCCTGGTTGCGTCGTTGCTGCAGCCGGCTGCGGACCGAGCCGGCCTTGGTGCTGGCGGCGTGGCGGGCGGCCCGGTAGGCGCGCGGCACCTCGACGGGGGCACCCAGGGTGGCTCCCCAGGCGACCTTGGCCCCGGTCTTGGCCACCTGGCCGACCCGGGACCCACCGCTCGTTCGCCCGCGGGAGGGCCGTGACTGCGACCCCGCTCCCCCACCCTCGGCAACGCCGGCCGGTTCGCCGTTGCCGCCGGCACCAATGCCGTGGACGCCCCCGCCGGCGCCGATGGCCCGGGCGTAGGCGCCGGCCTGTTGACGGTTGTGGATCCGCCGGCGAACGGTGCCCGCCACCGGCCGCACGATCTCCTGGCCGTCCACCGCTCCGTCTCGCATCTGGCGGGCCAGGGCGAAGCCGGTCAGCCCTCCGACCGCGGCCGGGCCCAACCAGCCGGCGCCGTGGCCGCCCACCGACATCTGCCCCAGCCGCTGGCCGAAGGTGGTGGCCAGGCGCTGGCCGGCCTCGAGGAACCGCCGGCGGGCCACGAAGGCGGTGATGGTGACGGCGTTGAGGGTCACCATCCGCACCAGCAGCCCCTGGCTGGATTGGGAGGACAGGATCGAATTCGAGGTGACCAGGAGGAAGGCCAGGCACATCGACATGGCCACGATGGCCAACAGGGCCCGGGCGAAGCTGGCCGCCCACCGCCATAGCGCCTGGCGGCCGCCGCCGGGCAGCGCGCCTCCCAGGACGGCGAAGGGGAGCACCGCGATCAGGGCGACGGCCACCAGCTGGGCGGCGACGATGGTCCCGGCCACCAGCACCAGCAGGATGAGGATGATGAGCGAGGAGATGAAGGTCAGCGCCGCCACCCCGAGGCGCTCCATGGTGGGCGCGCGGTTGAACTCATAGAGCTCGTCGCACTGGCCGTCGGGTTTGTCCTCGTCGCGCCCCAGGAGCAGGGCCAAGCCCGACCCGCCTGAGCGCTTCAGGCGCTCCTCGACGCTCTCGCCCAGCTTTCCGTTGGCCATGATGTTGACGATCCGGTCGCGGTCGCCGCCCGGGCCCTTGGCCAGGATCTGGTTCATGCGGTCGCGGCACACCCCGTCCTCCACGTACCGCCCCCACTGCACAAGCTCGTAGGGCTGCTCGACGAAGGCCCGGTGCACGCCCCGCTCCAGGGGCTGGATCAGCCCCTTGTACTGATTGAAGACGTACTCCGAGCCACAGGCGTCGGGGTTGGCCTCGAACTCGCCCCGGGTGGTGCAGGTGTAGCTGACGCTCTGGCACTCGGCGCCGCACACCACCGCGGTGGACACGACGGCCCCCGACAGCGATCCCACTGCCTTGATGGAGCCGTCCAGGAAGGCCTTGGGCCGGGAGAGGAGGAAGGCCCCGCAGAGGGCCAGGATGAGCAGCGACAGGCCGAACTCGCCGATGCCCCGGGTGAGCCGGCCCCGGTAGGAGTGCCAGGCGGCGTAGGTGGCGGTGACGACCAGGGCGAAGTGGACCAGGGGCGCGGCGTAGCTCGACTGGTACCGCCCGGCCAGGTCGGCGAAAGGTTGGGCCAGGTTGGCGGCGAAGCCGAAGGTGAAGGCCCACGACACGATCCACAAAGAGGCGCCGACCAGCCACCGCCCCAGCCCGGCGATGAACTCCGTGGAGGACCCCAGCACCTTGCGGGAGATCGCCTTCCAGTCGCCGTCGTCGAAGTCGATTCGATAGGCCGAGGTCGGGAAGCACCCCGGTCCCTCGTCGGGGATGAACGTCTCCATCAGCGCGCCCTTGGCATCACCACCGCTGGCCTCGGGTGGGCACTCCAGCCCTCCGGTCAGGGCGGGGGCGGAGCCGCCGGCCTGGGCGGCGGCCGGGGTGGCCCCGCCCACCAACACGGCCACGGCCAGGGCCATGGCCAGGGCGGCGACCACCACCAGTGCCACGCTGTGGCCCCAGGCCGGCACACGTCGGCTGGCCACGGCTGGCCCCGGCGCCTCCGCCCGCCCCGGGGCCAGGACCGTCATCGCAGCAGAGCCGCCGCCCGGGCACCGGGTCGCTTGCCGTGGCCGTTGGCGCTGCCGTTGACCGGCGCAACGCCGACCAGCTCCACCTCGACCGCGTCGGGCTCGTCGTCGGCGACGCTGACGCGGGTGGTGGGGTTGGTGTCGAAGGCGGCCCGCAGCTCGGCGTCGGCCGCCGGCAGGATCTGGATGTAGCCGGTGCGACCGCGCACGTCGCGGTAGAGGCAGCGACCCTCGCTGGCCGTCTGCAACAGCTGGACGGCACCCTCGCTGGGATCCATGCTCATGAACCTCAGGGCGCTGTCCGCCCGCCCCTTGGCATGACGGAACACGAACCGGTTGGCCAGGAGCCCAGCCAGCGCCTCATCTGCGAGGTCGGTGTCGGCGTCCTGGCCGAGCACCCACAGGGCGCCGAAGTGCTTGCGACCGTCCTTGGTGAACTCCAGCGCCAGGGCCCGGCCCTGGGCCGAGGAGGTCAGGCGCCAGACCTCGTCCCACAGAGCGGCGGCGAAGCGGGTCGGATCGGCGAAGACGACGCTGCGGGTGACGGCGGCCACCAGGTACAGCAGGGCCTGGGAGACGATCTGGCGGGGCAGCAGCCGCCGGTAGAGGTGCTCGTTGACGAGCTCCTCCTGGCGGGGGAGGTCGAGGCCGGCCAGGTGGAAGCAGATGTAGTCGGCGTCGAGGCGTAGGACCTCACCGTCGCCGAAGGCCAGGCGGCCGAGCTCGTTGTTGGCGAAGTTACGCAGCTTTCGGTAGACGACGTTGGCGTCGGGGTCCTCGGCGGCGGCGGCCTGGAGCTCGTCGATGACATCGCGCAGGCGGCCGTCGGGGCGCCGGGCCACGTTCTGCACCGCCTCCTCGAGGGTGACCCCCTCCAGGTCCTGGGGGGAGATCCCGGTGAGGAGCGTGAGGAAGCCGATGGTGTGGTTGACCCGGTCCGGCCCGGAGAAGATGCGCAGTGGGTCGAGGCAGACGTCGGAGTTGGCGGCCAGGGTGACCACCTGGGATCGCCGTTCCTTGGGTACGACCCGGGCGAAGTCGACGTACTCGCCGGTGGAGGTGCCGTCGATGGCCACCACCTGGCCGCCCTTGGCCAGGGTGGCGTAGGCCACGGTCTTGATGAAGTAGCTCTTGCCGGAACCAAGGTCGCCGAAGGCCCCCAGCGAGGCGGACTTGTTGATGCTGGGGCCGTAGGCGGGATCGAAGAGCACCGGGCGGAACGTCCCGCCGTCGAGCGTGTAGCCCAGCAGCATCCCCTGGGGATCGCCCACCGCCGAGCTGGCGAAGGGCATGCCGGCGGCCAGGTCCCGGGGCAGGAGGTACTGGACGTAGTCCCGCATGGCCGGGCGCTGGGTGACCCCCGGCAGCATCGCCTGGAACAGGGCCAACTGGCTCCCCGTGGGCCGGTGCATGTCGTACTCACTCGCCGTGTACATCTGGCGCAGCAGCACCACTTGCTCCTCGAGGGTGGCCAGGTCGTCGGACCACGTGGCGAACAGCAACGACGTCTGCAGCTCGGGGTCGGCCGGGTTGGCGGCCAGCTGGGCCCGCATGTCGTCGATGGCCTCGGCCGCCTCGTCGAGGGTCTGGGGCGGCCCGGAGGGCTCACCCTCGTACTCCTCGGCCTGGCCCACCAGCTGGCGGGCCTGACGCCGGGCCTTGAGCTGGGCGTCGCGGTTGGGCACGGAGCGGATCCGGGCACACCAGTCCACCGGGAACGGGGCGGCGTCGGCCGCGAAGAACCACTCGGCCCCGTCGGGGAACCGGAAGCTGTGGGGCATGTCGGAGATGGCCAGCAGCGCGGTGTAGGCCACGCCGGCCTCGGTCTCGATGCGCAGATAGCGGCGGTGACGAGGGCGGTGGGGGTCCTCGGCCAGACCGCCCTCCTTGAACTTTCCGTCGCCCAGGCTGGCCAGGCTGGGCCCGGCCAGACGGGCGTCGGGGCCGGAGCCCATGACCCGGGTGGTGGGCTCCCAGGTGGAGTCGAGGAAGGGCTCGTCGAGGCCTCGGCGGGGGGCGCGGGCGTAGATCCATCTGATCTCGCCGGCGGTGGCCGCTCGGAGGTCGAGCACGCCGGCGAGCTGGCTTCCCAACATCTGGGCCTGGCGCTGGCGAGTCGCCACCTCGCCTTGGCGCACGGGGGCGGGCGGCAGCCCGAAGGCCTCGCCCACTCCCGAGCGCGCCGCCCCAAGGGCTGCGGCGGCGTTCTTCTTGCCCCCGTCGGTGGGCAGCTGCACGGCCACGAAATGCACCCGTTGGAACGGGGTGGTCTCCTCCAGCATGTCGATCGTGCGGCGCACCACCCGCCGCCACGCCGGGTGGGCGTCGAGGTCGACGTCGCCGATCATGGCGTCGGCCACCTCGTAGGGGTCGACCCGCTGGCACAGCGACAGCAGCATCGACTCCGCCGGCAGGGCCAGCAGCGCGGTGCGCGTCGCCCGGTGCAGCTGCAGCTTCTCGGTGGTGGACAGGTACGGGTAGCACGACGGGCTCACCCGCCACAGGGCCCACACCGTGCCCTCGCGAGTCCACACCAGGTTCCCGACGATCTGGCGGGCCGGGAACTTCATCTCGGTCTCTGCGGGGTCGGGAGGTTGCGCAT
>JBOGHR010000742.1:0-2717 GCA_050744905.1 Acidimicrobiales bacterium | reverse complement strand
GGGCGGCACCGGACCGGCCGTGTCGGCACCGGCGCTGCGCGCCATCCGCCGGCACCTGGGCATGGATGTGGCCTTCCTGTCGGAGTTCGTGGACGGCCGGCGCGTGTTCCGGGCGGTCGACGCCGCCGGCGCCGATCCGCCGGTTCGCGTGGGCGAGGGGGGCCCGCTGGAGGAGAGCTACTGCCAGCGGGTCGTCGACGGGCGCCTCCCCGAGCTCATCCACGACGCCCGGGCGGTGCCCGCCGCCGCCGAGCTCCCCGCCACCCACTCGCTGCCCGTCGGCGCCCACCTCAGCGTGCCCGTGCGGCTGGCCGACGGGCGGGTGTACGGGACCTTCTGCTGCTTCAGCACCACCCCCGACCTGTCCCTCAACGAGCGCGACCTGGCCATGATGCGGGTCTTCGCCGAGCTGACGGCGGCGCAGATCGACGCCGACCGGGCGGCCGGCCGCCGGAGGACGGAGGCCGCCGCCCGGGTGCGGTCGGCCATGGCGGGCGAGGGGCTCTCGATGGTCTACCAGCCCATCGTCGACATCGACCGCCGCCGGCCGGTCGGCTTCGAGGCGCTGGCCCGGTTCTCGGCCCGGCCGCCGCGTGGCCCCGACGCCTGGTTCGCCGAGGCGGGGGAGGCGGGCCTGGGCGTCGAGCTCGAGCTGGCGGCCGTCGCGCTGGCCCTCCGGGGCCGGCCCCGGCTCCCGCCCGACGCCTACCTGGCGCTCAACGTCTCGCCGGCGACGGTGCTCTCCGGCCGCCTCGACGCCCTCCTCGCCGACCGGCGGGCGGACCACGTCGTCCTGGAGATCACCGAGCACGAGGCCGTCGGCTCCTACGAGCGGCTGGACGGCGCGCTGGCCGGGCTGCGGCGCTCCGGCGTGCGGGTGGCGGTGGACGACGCCGGAGCGGGCTACGCCAGCTTCCGCCACATCCTGCGGGTGCGCCCCGACGTCATCAAGCTCGACATGTCGCTGACGCGGCGCATCGACGAGGACGGGGCCCGCCGGGCCCTGGCGCTGGCGCTCGTCCGCTTCGCCGCCGAGACGGGGAGCGACCTGGTGGCCGAGGGCGTCGAGACGGCCGGGGAGCTGCGCACCCTGCGGGACCTGGGCGCCACCGTCGCCCAGGGGAACCTCCTCGGCCACCCCGCCGACGGGGCCCGGCTCAGCCGGTCGGGCGTCCCCGGCGGCCCACTCACGTAGTTCACTCGCCGTCGCTCAGGCCACCCAGTTCCGGCGCATGGCCTCGGCCACGGCCGCCGAGCGGTCGCTGACCCCGAGCTTGCGGTAGAGGCGCTGCAGGTGGGTCTTGACCGTCGCCTCCGACACGTACATCTCCCGGGCCACCTGGCGGGACGTGGCCCCGCCGACCAGGAAGCGCAGGATCTGGCTCTCGCGGGGCGAGGGCAGGGCGTCGGAGTCCTCGGCCCGGGCCCGCACCGCGTCCACCAGGCAGGCCTGGGCGTCGGCCGAGAAGGCGGTCGACCCCCGGGCGACGCGGTCGAGGGCGTCGAGGACGGCGGGGCCCGTCTCCTGCTTGACGAGGAAGCCCCGGACGCCCAGGCCGACGGCGGCGTGGACGACGTCGGGGTCGACCACGCCGGCCAGGACCACGATCCTGGTCGCCGCGCTCGCCTCCCGGAGCCGCTCGAACAGCGCCGGGCCGCGGCGCCCGCCGAGGAACCAGCCGACGAGGGCCACGTCGGGGCGGACCGCCTCGCAGAGGCGCACCGCCTCGTCGCCGTCGACGGCCACCCCGCCCAGGCGGAACCGGCCGTCGCCCTCGACCTGCCGGCACAGCCCCTCCACGTACAGCGGGTAGTCGTCGGCCACCAGCAGGGTGGTGGCGGCTCCTGTCTCGGTCATGGTCCACCTCGGGTCCGGGCCACGCCCACTGCGTGGTCGCCGGGATGGTTGTCGGCCGCCGGGGACTAGTCCTTTATGGCCAGCTCATCCGGGCGGCCGCCGCCCCACCCGGGCGGATGTCACCCGTCCGGTCGATCCCGGCGCCCGGCCGCCGGGTTCCGCTCAAGCTCCGGGCCCCGGCCGTCCGAAGACATGGGGCAGTCCCCGCAAACCCCAGGAACCGCCCCGTGACCCCTCCCGCCGACAATCCCGCTACGGCGCTGCTGCCCCGCCCCGCCGGTGCGCACGGTCCCATCGAGACCCTGATCGCCCGCCACGACGGGGACGTGCGCGCCGCCCTGCGCCAGGTCCTGGGCCGGTCCCAGGAGGAGGACGACCTGGTCCAGGAGGTGTTCACCCGGCTGGTGGTGAGGCTCCGCCAGCCGGGTGAGCTGTGCGTCGGCGCCTGGCTCCGGGGCGTCGCCCACAACCTGGCGGTGGACGAGATCCGCCGCCGTCGCCCCGTCCCCGTCGACGACGTGCGCCTCGACCGCCAGGTGCCGAGCGCGGCCGACGACGTCATCGCCGGCACCGACCTGTACTCGCGCGTCGTCCGGGGGGCCCGGGAGCTCCCCGACCGCCAGCGGGCGGCCTTGTCCGCCGCCCTGTCGAACGGGGGCCCCGGGGTCGCCGGGGTGGCGTCGACGCTGGGGGTGTCCGTCCACGCCGCCGAGAGCCTGCTCAGCCGGGCCCGGGTCGGCCTCCGCCACCAGCTGGCGTCGACCGGCGGCGACGCCGGGTCGGCCCGGCTGTCCCTGGGCGTCGTGGTGGCGGCCGTGGCCGCGGTGGTCGCCTCCGTGGCCCGCCGCTGGCGGCTGGC
>JBOGHR010000741.1:0-3929 GCA_050744905.1 Acidimicrobiales bacterium | reverse complement strand
TGGCTGAACTGGCCGAGCGGCACGAACACCCGGACCTCGCTGAGCAGGGCGAGCTCGCGGTCGAGGAAGGGACGGCAGCGGTCGCGTTCGGCGGGTGTCGGCTTGTTGGCGGGCGGCGCGCAGCGGACCGGCGCGGTGATCCAGGCGCCGTGCAGCTCCAGCCCGTCGTCGCGGTGGACCGAGGTGGGCTGGTTGGCGAACCCGGTGCGCCAGAGCGCGGCGTAGAGGAAGTCGCCGGAGCGGTCGCCGGTGAACATCCGGCCGGTGCGGTTGGCGCCGTGGGCGGCGGGGGCCAGGCCGACCACCACCAGCGTGGCCGCCGGGTCGCCGAAGCCGGGCACCGGTCGGCCCCAGTAGTCCTCGGCGGCGAAGGCGGCCCGCTTGTCGGCGGCGACCTTCTCCCGCCAGGCGACCAGGCGCGGGCAGCGCCGACACTCGACCACCTCGGCGGCCACCGCGGCCAGGCCGAGCGGGGGC
Source organism: Acidimicrobiales bacterium (assembly GCA_050744905.1). Taxonomy (GTDB): domain Bacteria; phylum Actinomycetota; class Acidimicrobiia; order Acidimicrobiales; genus DATLFN01. Next base: position 3,452 of record JBOGHR010000741.1, on the reverse strand, counting down.
GGGTTCGGCACGGACCGAGAGTAGGTTGGCCGCCGGCATGCCGAGACGCCCCAAGCCGACGCCGGCGACCGTCGCCCTCTTCGTCCGCCACGGGCTCACCGCCACCACGGGAAAGGTGCTGCCCGGCCGGGCGCGGGGCCTGCACCTGGCCGACGACGGCCGGGCCCAGGCCCAGGCGGTGGCCGAGCGCCTGGCCGGGGTGAAGAAGGTGGTCGCGGTGTACTCGTCGCCCCTGGAGCGGGCCCGGGAGACGGCGGCGCCCATCGGCGCCCGGCTGGGGCTGAAGGTGGTGACCGAGCGGGGGCTGCTGGAGTGCGACTTCGGCGAGTGGACGGGCGCCGAGCTGAAGGCGCTGTTCAAGCGGCCGGAGTGGGCCGCCGTGCAGCGCTACCCCAGCGGGTTCCGGTTCCCGGCCGGCGAGTCGTTCCGGGAGATGTCCACCCGGGTGACCGGCACGGTCGCCCGGCTCCGGGCCCGCCACCCGGGGGAGACGATCGTGCTCGTCTCCCACGCCGACCCCATCAAGGCGGCGGTGGCCGACGCCACCGGCACCCCCCTCGACCTGTTCCAGCGCATCGTCATCTCGCCCTGCTCGGTGTCGGCCGTCGCCTACGCCGACACCGGCCCCATCGTGCTCACCGTCAACTCGGTGGGCGACCTGGCCGAGCTGCGGGCCTCGTGAGCCTCCACCGCGCCCGCCCGCTCCCGCCGCTCCCTGCGCTCCCTGGCGGCGGGCTCCATGGGTGAGTCCTACGAGCTGCTCGACGTGGACAAGTTCACGGTCGGCGCCCTGGGCAAGCCCGGGCAGCGCCTGTTCCTCCTCCAGGCCAAGGCGGGGGCCCAGGTGGTCACCTTGAAGGTGGAGAAGATCCAGGTCGCGGCGCTGGCCGCCCACCTGGGAACCATGCTCGAGCGCCTGCCCCGCCCGGGGCACCTGCCCGAGGACCTGGAGCTGGAGGCGCCGGCCGAGCCGGAGTGGGTGGTGGGCAGCCTGGGAGCCAGCTACGACCAGACCCTCGACCGCCTCCTGCTGGTGGCCGAGGAGGCCGTGCCGGAGGGCGAGGAGCCGGCCGAGGCCCGCTTCGGCCTCACCCGCGACCAGGTCGCGGCGCTGGCCATCCGCGGCACCCGCCTGGTCGAGGCCGGCCGACCACCGTGCCCGCTGTGCGGCTACCCGCTCGACGAGAGAGGCCACGATTGCCCGCGGACGAACGGGCACCGCGCACCGACGCTCTGACCGTGCTGGCCCACGGGGAGGTGGAGGTGCGCGGCCGGATGCCGTGGAGCTCGAACGCCACCTTCCTCGTGGAGCTGTGCCACGACGGGGTGACGATGCCCGCGGTCTACAAGCCCATCCGCGGCGAGCGGCCGCTGTGGGACTTCCCGGCCGGCCTGCACCGGCGGGAGGTGGCCGCCTACCGGCTGTCCGAGGCGCTGGGCTGGGGCGTGGTCCCCGAGACGGTCGTCCGGGAGGACGGGCCGCTCGGGCCCGGCTCGCTCCAGCGCTTCGTGGCCGCCGACTTCTCCCAGCACTACTTCACCCTGCTCGAACGGCCCGAGCTGCACGGGGCTCTGCGCGCCGTGTGCGCGTTCGACCTGGTCGCCAACAACGCCGACCGCAAGGGAGGGCACTGCCTGCTGGGCGAGGACGGCCGCGTCTGGGCCATCGACAACGGCCTGTGCTTCCTCGCCGAGCCCAGCCTGCGCACCGTCATCTGGGACTTCGCCGGCGAGCCGGTGCCGGAGCCGCTGGTGGCCGACGTGGCCCGCCTGCGGGCCGCGTCGCGGACCGGGCTGGAGGACCTGCTCGACCCCGACGAGGTCGACGCCCTGCGGCGCCGGGCCGCCGCCGTGGTCGCCCGGCCGACGTTCCCGGGCCCGGGCCGGTCCCGCTTCGCCTATCCGTGGCCCCTCGTCTGAAGCCCGTTCCACCCCTCGCCGCCGTGGTGGCCGGCTACTCGACCTCCACGCGCACCCGGTCGGCGACGAAGGGGTCGAACGGCGTCTTGTCGCCCCTCACCAGCACGACCCACACCTCGTGGTCGCCGCGGGGCAGGTCGGGCACGTTGACGACGACGTCGGACGCGTGGAGGATCCCCCGCTCCTCGGGGACGGGCACCCCCATGGGCGTGGTCGGGCGGTTCACGAACACGGCGAAGTGGCCGGTGGCGCTCGAGACGTCGGGGCCCGGCGGCGCCACCTGCACGCCGGCGACCTCGATGCTGACGACGAAGGCCTGACCGGCCTCGATCGACGCCGGCGCGGTGGCCCGGATCGCCGGGGGCCTCACCTCCACCTCGGCCCGGGCGACGTTCTCGCCCATGCGGCGCCCGGCGCCGTCCGCCACCACCACGGCGATCTGGTGCGTCCCCGGCAGCAGGCCGGTGACACGGGCCGGGTTCTCCCACGATTCGACCACGTCCTTGCCGGGCTCCACCCGCTCGCCCACCGGCACGGGCTCGGTGTCCACGAAGACCACGTAGTGGCCGGTGTGGCCGGAGGTGTCGCCGTCGGGCTCCACGACGCGCACGCCGGCGTTGGAGAGCTCCAGGGTGGCGGTGTTGCCCTCCAGCACGCCGTCGTCGGGCACGCCGGCGATCTCGATGCTCTCCCCGGCGCTCCGCCGGCGCAGCTCGCGCGCCATCTCGGCGCTCTCGTCGCCGCCGCAGGCCGCCACCACGCCCAGCGCCGCCGCCATCGCCAGCCGTGCCGCTCCCCGACTCCTCACGCGTCCCCTCCTGGGTCGTTCCGGGCCTCGAGCGCCTCCAGCAGCCGAGGCAGCACCTTGGTGACGTCGCCGATCACGCCCAGGTCGGCGACGGCGAAGATGGGCGCGTCCCGGTCCTTGTTGATGGCGACGATGTGCCGCGCCCCCTTCATGCCCACCAGGTGCTGGGTGGCGCCGGAGATGCCGCACGCCACGTACACGGTGGGCTTCACCGTCTTGCCCGTCTGGCCCACCTGGTAGGCGTAGGGCACCCAGCCGGCGTCGACGATGGCCCGGGTGGCGGCCGGGGCCCCGTTCAGGCGCCGGGCCAGCCGCTCGACCAGCGCGAAGCGCGACGGGTCGCCCAGCCCGCGCCCACCGGCGACGACCACGGCCGCCTCGTCCAGGCTGGGCCCGCTGCGCTCCTCGGCATGGCGGCGAACGACCGTGGCCGCCCCCGTCCGGCCGGTGGCGGGCACGGGCAGGGCCTCGACCGGGGGGACGGCGCCCCCGCCCTCCTCGGCCTCGGCGGCGAACGACTTGGGGCGGAACGCGATCAGCTGCGGGGGGCCGGCCGTGAGCCGGGCCCGCACCACGGTGGCGCCGCCGAACACGGCGTGGTCGACGACCAGGGCGGAGCCGTCCCCCGCGACGCCGACGGCGTTGGTCAGCACCGGGAGGTCGAGCCGGGCCGACAGGCGCCCGGCGACGTCGCGCTGGTCGTAGGTGGTGGCCAGGAAGATGG
>JBOGHR010000740.1:0-2573 GCA_050744905.1 Acidimicrobiales bacterium | reverse complement strand
GGCCCAGGAGGTGTCGTAGTGGACGCCCGTCGTCCGCTCGACCGGCGGCCGGGGCACGCCGCCCGGCCACGACGGCGCGCCGAGCGGGAACCGCGCCCGGGGCCGGAGCAGCCGCAGGGCGCCCACCTCAGGTCACGTCCGCGACGAGCAGCGGGGGGGCGTGGAGATGGGTGATCGACGGCCGGGGCCCGACCACGTCCTCGGCCATCTCCAGCGCGTCGCGCAGCGTGGACGCCGGCTTGAACCCCATGCGCCGCACCGCCCGGGGGTCGCCGCCGACCACGATGACGCCGCCCAGGTGCTGGAGGGCGTGGGCGCACCAGTACCACATGTACAGGGCGTGGACCCCGTGGTAGGCGTGGCTGGTCCGGTAGAGGTGGACGTACCACGGGTCGGTGGCGAACGCCTCCTCGTACTTGGCCTCGATCTCGACCGGGTCGGTGGTCTCGGGCAGCACCTGGTCGAAGAAGTCGAGGTAGCTGGGGTGGTGCACGGGGTGGAACGACCACGGGGTGGGGTGGTGCATGATCAGGACGCCGCCTTGGCGGACCAGCGGCTTGCCCCGGTACAGGTTGAAGAAGTAGCCGAGCCCCTGGCAGGCGACCAGGATCGGGTTCATGATCGAGTTCACGTGGTACGGGCCGATGTAGGGCAGGCCCATGGTGAGCACGTCGGTCTGGCCCTCGACCGCCACCATCTGCTGGCGGTGGACGTGGCCGATGGTGAGGTCGTGGACCGCCTCCACCTCGCCGGCCTGCACGCTGGTCATGCGGTGGGGCGACTTGGAGGCCATGAACAGGGCGTTGCGGGCCCGGGCCGGCATGCGGTCCAGCGCCTTGCTGGCGGCCAGGTAGGTCGCCCGGTCGCGGGCCGTCCACTCCCACTCGCGCCGCGACAGGAAGGCCAGCTCGCCGGGGAAGGTGTCGGTGTTGAGGGTGGTCTCGACCTGGAACACCTTCACCCCGCTGGCGGCGATGTGGCGGCCGATGCGCCAGGCGCTGGAGTGCAGGGCCGACCGGTGGCGGTCCATCAGCGAGCGGGTGTGCTGGAGGGTACGGGCGTTGTGGTGGTGCTTCAGCGACCGGTAGGACGAGACGCCGGTGGACAGGCTCTTGTGGCCGCCGTCCATGGCGACCAGGTTGATGTTCACGTAGACGACGAGGTCGCTGTGGGCGACCCGGGAGTCGATCTCCACGTCCTCGCCCTCGTCGGTGGTCCCCAGGTGGGTGAGGCGGTCGGGGTCCTCGGCGTCGAACTGGAGCAGGCACCCCATCGGGGCGAACGAGTCGTAGACCCGGTCGCCCAGGGCGTGGCGCAGCTCGGGCTCGGTCATGCGCCGGTGCAGGCCCAGGGCGGCGATGAGCACCACGTCGTCCACGCCCGCCTCGGCGGCCAGGTCGAGGACCGCCTCGACGATGCGCTGGCGGTTGTCGGGGCGGCGCATGGGGGGCAGGGGCAGCGACAGGTCGTCGAAGCAGATCGTGAGGCGCATGCCGGGGCGGAGGAGGGCGGGGAGGGGTGCGCTGTCGCCCACCGGGTTGAGCAGGGCGTGGCGCACGGCGCCGTCGGGGTCGCCCAGGGGGGCGACGGGCTCGGGCGGGTAGATCACCCGGGCGCCGGCCGGCAGCCGCTCGAGGCGGAACTGCTCGCCGTGCCAGAACAGGACGGGCGGGGTGGAGCGGTCGACGTCGAGGACGAATCCGGGGCGGGGCATCTAGGTCCTTGTGGGGTCCGGGCGCCGCTTGGCGGAGCGGAGGTCGAAGGCGATCTTGACGGCGCCCCGCCGGCCGGCGCCGGCGGCGTGGTCCAGCGCCTCCCGCCAGCGCTCCAGCGGGTACAGGGCGGACACCAGGCGCTCGAGGCCGGCGTCGGCCACCAGGTCGAAGGCGGCGGCGAACGTGTCGTGGCGGTAGGCGTAGGAGCCGGCCAGGCGGACCTCCCGCTGCCACAGCGGGGTCAGGTCCACCCGCACGTCGCCGGGCATGCCGACCAGCACGATGGTGCCCCTGGGGCGGACGACGGCCAGCGCCTGGGCGAGGGAGTCCTCGCTGCCCACGCAGTCGAACACCACGTCGGCGCCGCCGGTCAGGCGGCCGTCCACGGCCAGCGAGCGGGTCCGGCGGCGCACGGCCCGGGCCAGCCCGGCGGGATCCACCACCTCGTCGGCACCCAGGTCCCGGGCCAGGCGCCGCTGGACGTCGTGCTTGGCGCCGGCGATCACCGAGCCGGGCAGGGCCAGGCGGCGCAGGGCGGCGACGGTGCACAGGCCCAGCGTCCCGGCGCCCAGCACGGCCACGACCGACCCCTCGGGCACCGCCGTGGACACCACGGCGTGCACCGCGCACGCCGTCGGCTCGACCATCACCGCCGCCTCGTCGGCCATGGCGTCGGGGACCCGGTGCAGCTGGCTGTCGTGGGCCACCAGGGCGCCCGACCACCCGCCGCCGGTGTCGGCGCAATAGCCGGTCTGCAGGCCGGGCGCCAGGGCGCCGAAGGCGATGCGCTCGCAGTTGCCGTTGTCGCCCCGGGCGCAGGCGGCGCAGCGGGGGTCGACGTCGCGCGCCGCGCAGGCC
>JBOGHR010000739.1:0-1513 GCA_050744905.1 Acidimicrobiales bacterium | reverse complement strand
GCGGTGGGCGGCCCGCCCGGGGCCGTGGTCGGCGGGGTGGTCGGCGGGGTGGCGGGCGGTGCCGCCGGCCACGGCGTGGCCGAGGCGGTGAACCCCGAGGGCGACCAGGTCTCCGGCGACCGCATCCCCGACCCGGGCACGGGCGACGAGGACCGCACGCCGGGCGACTGACCTCGGCCCCGGCCGGCCGACCGACGTCAGCGCAGATCCCCACCGCCCCTGGCACCGTCGGGCCGAGGTCGACGGCCACGTCGAAGTGCTCCGGCCACAGCTGGACCCGCGACGGCCGGTCGGCGGCGGCGGGCTCGTCGCGCAACTGCTCGAGGACGCGCACGTCGTGGCGGCCCTCGACGCGATCTGCGGCTTCGGCCCGTGCGTTCCTCATCGGCCCCCTGACGTGGCCCTTCCCGACTGGTGTGGCCGCCGGGACGAGCGTTGCGCCCCGGCGTCCCGGCCGGGGGGGGTGGTAACCGATCGCCGGCGGTGGGAAGGTAGCGGGAACGAGGAGGTCGAACGATGCTCTTCGCCAACCGGGAGGACGCCGGCCGGCGCCTCGCCGCCGAGCTCGACCACCTGAGGGGCGGCGACGTCGTCGTGGTGGGGCTCCCGCGCGGCGGCGTGCCGGTGGGCCTGGAGGTGGCTCGCCACCTGGGGGCGCCCCTGGACGTCATCGTCGTGCGCAAGCTGGGCGTGCCCTTCCAGCCCGAGCTGGGGATGGGCGCCATCGGCGAGGGCGGCGTGCGGGTGCTCAACGAGGAGGTGATCAGCGCCGCCGGCGTCGGGGACGGCGCGCTGGCCGACGTCGAGCGACGCGAGCGGGCCGAGCTGGAGCGTCGGGCCCGCCGGTTCCGCGGCGACCGGCCCATGGTGCCCCTGGCCGGGCGCACCGTGGTCGTGGTGGACGACGGCATCGCCACGGGGTCGACGGCGCGCGCCGCCTGCCAGGCAGCCCGCGCCCACGGCGCCTCCCGCGTCGTGCTCGCCGTGCCCGTGGCACCGCCGGGATGGACGGCCCGCTTCGCCGGCGACGCCGACGAGCTGGCCTGCGTCGCCACGCCCCAGCCGTTCCACGCCATCGGTCAGTGGTACCGCGACTTCTCCCAGACCTCCGACGCCGAGGTGCTCGCCTGCCTCGAGCGGGCCGCCCCGGCGGCGACGGCGCGGGACGAGGAGGTGGAGGTCGACGCCGGACCGGTCCGCCTCGCCGGCCACCTCACCGTGCCGCCGGCGGCGGGAGGAGGCATCGTCGTGTTCGCCCACGGCAGCGGCAGCAGCCGGCACAGCCCCCGCAACCGGGTGGTGGCCGAGACGCTGCGCGGGGCGGGGCTGGGCACGCTGCTGTTCGACCTCCTCACCCCCGACGAGGAGGGGGACCGGGCCAACGTGTTCGACATCGGCCTGCTGGCCGAGAGGCTGCTGGCGGCCACCCGGTGGCTGCGCGACCGGCCCGAGGGCCGGCGAGCCGCCGTGGGCTGGTTCGGCGCCAGCACCGGGGCGGCGGCCGCCCTGTGGG
>JBOGHR010000738.1:0-23749 GCA_050744905.1 Acidimicrobiales bacterium | reverse complement strand
GGCCGGGCCGTGGCGGGACCGGAACTGCGCCGCCGTGCCCAGGTGCCCGGGCCGCACCAGGTTCACCAGCTCGAACAGGTCGCCCAGGCGGTTCTCGACCGGCGTCGCCGTGAGCAGGAGGAGGTGGCGCGCCCGCAGCGCCCGGACCAGCCGGCCCGATGCGCTGCGGGGGTTCCTCACCCGGTGGGCCTCGTCGACCACGACGAGGTCCCAGGGCTCGGCGGTGAGTGCGTCGCGAAGCGGCGGGCGCCGGCCGGCGGCGATCGACGCCACCACCACGGGCGCGTCGCGTCCCGTCGCCACCGGGCCGGGCCGCGCCTCCTCGGTGGGAAGGGCGAACTTGCGCTCCAACTCCTCCCGCCACTGCCCCACCAACCCGGCGGGCGTGACCACCAGGACCCTCGTGGCCAGGGCCCGGGCCCGCAGCTCGCTGAGCACGAGGCCGGCCTCGATCGTCTTCCCCAGCCCCACCTCGTCGGCCAGGATGGCCCGGCCCCGCATGGACCGCAGGGCGCGGGCGGCCGCCGCCAGCTGGTGGGGGAAGGGCTCGAAGCGCAGCCGGGACAGCGAGGCGAACGCCTCGAAGCCGGGACGGGACCAGATCGACAGCGCCTCGTCGACTACCGTGGACGCCTCGGCGTCGAGCGGCGGCTCCTGGGCCAGACGACCGACCAGCGCCTCCCAGCCCGCCGGCACCGGCGAGGCCGTCACGTCGGGGTCGGTGGCGAGGGCGGCGTCGGCCATGGCGACGAAGCTAGCCAGAGGGTGTGACAGCGGCGTGGACCCTCCGGCTCGGGCCGCCGGCGGGCCAGGGTCCGACGGTCAGCCCCACGGCTCCTCGACCAGCACGCAGCGGGCGGGGGCTCCGTCACCGCCGACCAGCTTGAGGGGCAGGCAGGCCAGGAGCCCGTCGCCGGGCTCGGCGGCCGACAGGTCGAGCCCCTCCACCAGCACCACGCCGGCCGACAGCAGCACCCGGTGGACGGGGAGGTCCCCGGCGCCCGGCGCGTCGATGGAGAGGAAGTCGAACCCCACCAGCCCCACGCCCCGGTCCACCAGCCAGCGGGCGGCGGCGCCGGTGAGGGCGACGTAGTCCTCGGGCACCGACGCCGGCGGCGGCGACCACAGGACCGAGTTGTCCGTGCGGAGGAGGGCCCGGCGCACCGGTGCCGCCGGGAAGGCCTCCTCCAGGTGGCGGGCCTCGACCGGCCCGGCCACGCCCCGCAGGTCCACGACGGTCGCCGGGCCGACGAGCAGGTCCAGGGGCAGCCGGTCGACGGTGTCCTCGCCGGGGAGGAGGTGGGCGGGCGGGTCGACGTGGGTGCCGGTGTGGGAGCCCAGGCGGAGGGCGGAGACGGCGGCCTGGTCGCCGGCGTCCAGGGAGGCCCACGGCTCCACTTCCACCCCGGGGTCCCCGGGCCACACCAGGGTGCCGGGCGCGATGCCGAGGGTCAGGTCGATCACCCCGCGGCCGCCGAGCCCGGCCACCTCAGTCGGCCAGGCGGAGGGCGACGGCCGGGCGGATGCGCGACGCCTGCTGGGCGGGGGCGATGGTGGCCAGCACGGAGGCGGCGACGGTGAGGGCCACCAGGAGCACCAGCTGGAGCCACGGCACGGTGAACCTCAGCCCGTCGCCGAAGGCCCCGTTGGTGAGCAGGCGCCACGACGACACGACCGCCAGCACCACGCCGAGCAGGATCCCCTCCAGGGCCACGAACATCGACTCGGCCACGAAGGCCCGGCGCACGGCCTTCGACGGGAACCCCAGGGCCCGCAGCACGCCCACCTGGCGCCGGCGCTCCCACACCGCCCGGACCATCACGACGCCCAGGCCGGCGATGCCGACCACCAGGCCGAGGGCCAGGTAGCCCTGCATGAGGCGGAAGAACTGCTCCTGCTGGGCCAGGCCGTCGCCCACCTCCTTGCGGAACGACACGGCGTCGGCGCCGTTGGCCACCAGGCGGGCGTTGACGTCCTCGGCCACCGCCTGGGCGTCGGCGCCCGGCTCGGCGTCCACGTACAGCAGCGTGGGCGCCGCCTGCGGACCGGCCAGCGCCGAGAGGGAGTCGGCCGACAGGAGGGCGGGCGTGAACACGAAGCCCGACTCGGCCACGGCCCCCACCCGCACCTCCCGGCTGCGGCCCGAGGACGGGTCCCGGATGGTCAGCGCCGTCCCGATCTCGAGCGAGCCCTCGGGCGGCCCGCCCCCGTCCTGGAGGAAGAACTCGTCGACGATGATCAGGCCGGGGTCGGCCAGCACCGCCCGGTAGGCCTCGGCGTCGCTGGCCGCGCCGGGCGGGCGCTCGGCCAGCGCCGGGGGGCCGAGGCGCACGAAGTCCTCGGTGAAGCCGGCGACGGGCCAGCTCGACGGGTCGGGGTCGTCGCCGGTCGTGAACTGGGCCAGGGAGGTGGTGAGCACCGCCACGGCGGCCACCCCGGGGACGGCCGCCACGTCGTCGGCCGACGCCGGCGAGGCGGCGTTCGACTGCACCTTGAGGTCGAACTCGCCCGACACGTCGGCGGTGAAGTCCTCGATCTGGGCGGAGAAGACCCGGCTGAACAGGGTGATCGAGGTGAGGGTGAACACCACCAGGGCGTACATGGTGAGGATCATCCCGGTACGGAAGCGGCGGGCCAGGGGGTAGGCCAGGCCCATCCGCAGGGCCATGCTGGACCCGCCGGCCAGGCGGCGGACCATCGCCCCCAGGACGTCCTGGTTCTGGGAGACCAGCGCCACCGCCGCGCCGGTGAGGATCACCCCGTCGACCACGAAGAGCCAGATCTCGGGGTTCTCGAAGGCCTCGCTGGCCACGTCGAAGCAGGCGACGGCCCAGAACAGCACGGCGCCGGACACCGCGGTGACCAGCAGGCGCCGGGGGACGAAGCGGCGCAGGAGCGGGACGGCGCCCAGCCCGGCCAGGGCGGGCCCGGCCAGCACGCCGAAGGGGTCCTGGTCGGCCAGGCCCGTCGACGTGAGGAAGCCGCCGGCGGCCAGGGCGAGGGCGGCGAGCACGAGCACCACCGGGCGCTGGCGGTGGCCCACCGGCTCCGGCAGGTCGCGGATGGCCCGGATGACGTTGAGGCGGGCGATCGAGAAGGACGTGAGCACGACCGTCGCCAGCGAGATCACGAAGCCGATGACGAACCCGCTCTGGACGCTGGCGAAGGTGGCCGTGTAGCGCAGCTCGAGGGCGAACTCCCCTCCGCCGGCGAAGATGCCGGCGGCCACCAGGACGATCAGCCGCCCCACGCCCAGGCCCACCACGGTCCCGGCCGCCGCCGCGGCCAGGGCGTAGAGCCACCCCTCCAGGGAGAACGAGGCCACCATGGCGGACCGGCGCAGGCCCACGGCCCGCAGCATCCCCAGCTCGGCCCGCCGCTCCTGGGCCAGCATCACGAAGATGTTGACGACCAGCAGCACGCCGGCCAGGACGCTGAAGAAGCCGATGGCCGTGAACAGCTCGGTGAACTGGGCGCCCGCCTGGTCGGCCGCCTCCAGGAGGTCGGCCTTCACCGGGGTGACAGACACGGGCAGGCCGTCCAGCGCCTCCTCCAGGGCCGCCTCCACCTCGGCGCTGCTCGCCGCGCCCTCCTCCACCCCGCCCTGGTTCGACACCAGCACAAGGGGGACGGGCGGGGCGGCGCCGGGCGGGGGGTCGGCGGCCAGGCCGGCGATGGTCCCGGGGGCGACGAACAGGTTCGGCGACTCGCTGCCGAAGCCCACCTTGAACCCGGCCAGCCCCAGCCGGGGCAGGACCCGCTCCACCGTGAAGGACCGGCTGCGGCCGTAGGCGAGCACCTCGACGGTGCCGCCCTCCTCCACCTCCAGGGTGCGGGCCAGGTCCTGCCCGACGGCCACCCCGTCGCCCGACGGCGTCGGGCCCTCCAGGCCGGTGGCCCCGGGGTCGGCGCCGAAGTCCCGGCCGGCCTCGAAGTCCACCTCGATGACCCGGCCCCGGGGCTCTGCGCGCCGGTCCATGCCGGGGCGGAGCACGGCGGCCTGGAGGGTGAGGGCGGGCAGCACGCCGTCCACCGGCAGCCCGTCGAGGGCGCTCACCACGTCCAGGGCCCGCTCGGCGGTGGCCGCGTCGGGCGCCTGGACCACCTCGTCGACCGGCCCGAGCTGGGTGAACGCCGACCGGCGGATCGAGGCGTCCAGCGTCTCGCCCACCACGAACGAGCCCGTGATGATGGCGGTCCCGAGGAGCGAGCCGACCAGGACCAGGACGGTCTCGCGCGGTCGGCGGACGGCGTTGCGCACCGCCAACCGGCGCCACACCGGGCGCGCCACCAGGGCGACCAGGAAGGGCACGGAGAGCAGGGCGACGACCGGCATCAGACCGCCGCACCGGGCCGCTCGTCGCCCACGATCAGGCCGTCGCGCACCGTGATGCGGCGCTGGGCCGACGCACCGATCCCCTGGTCGTGGGTGACGAGGACGAGGGTGAGCCCGCCGGCGTGCAGCTCGCCCAGCAGGCCGAGGACGGAGGCGGCCGTCTCCGAGTCGAGGTTGCCGGTGGGCTCGTCGGCCCACACCACCAGCGGGCGGCCGGCCAGGGCCCGGGCCACCGCCACCCGCTGCTGCTCGCCGCCCGACAGCTCACCCGGGCGGTGGTCGAGGCGGTGGCCGAGGCCGATGCGCTCGAGGGTCTCCACCGCCGCCTGCCGGGCGGCGCGGGCGCTCGTCCCGGCCAGCAGCAGCGGCAGCTCCACGTTCTCGGCGGCGGTGAAGACGGGGATCAGGTTGAAGGCCTGGAAGACGAAGCCCATGCTCGACGCCCGGTGGCGGGTGCGGTCGGCGTCGCTCATGTCGTGGATGCTCTCGCCGGCCAGCACGACCGAGCCGCCGTCGATGTCGTCGAGGCCCGACAGGCAGTTCAACAGGGTGGTCTTGCCCGACCCCGACGGGCCCATCACGGCCAGGAACTCTCCCGCCGCCACGGTCAGGTCGACGCCCTTGAGGGCGGTCACCTCGTCGGCGCCCGTGCGGTAGGTCTTCACCACCCCGGTGGCGACGAGGAGGGGGGAACCCGGCGCCGCCGCTCCGGGTCGCAGGTCGGTCTCGGCTCGCACCGGGCGAAGGCTAGGGCCATTAACCCAGCAGCGCGCGACGGCTTCCCCGGCGGGGCGGTGGGGCCAGGTGGGGCTAGAGGCTGACCGGCTCGTCGCCCCGGCGCCGGCGGGGCACCGGCAGGGTGAACCGGAACGAGGCGCCGCCGTGGGGCGCTGTCTCGTACCAGACCCGCCCGCCCATGGCCTCCACCAGGCTGCGCACGAGCGACAGCCCCAGGCCGGTGCCCCGGGAGCGGTCCCGGTTCTCCCGGCCCAGGGTGCGCACCCGGCTGAACAGGGTGGGCACGAGCGACGACGGGACGCCCGGGCCGTGGTCGGTGACGGCCAGCTCCAGCATGCCGTCGGCCACCGACTCCACCGACACCAGCACCGGGGCCTGGCCGTGCTGGAGGGCGTTGTCGACCAGGTTCTCCACCACCTGCTCGAGCCGGCGGGCGTCGGCGACCACGGGGATCCCCGGCGGCACCTCCACGGACACGCCCTCGGGGTGGCCCAGCTTGCCGAGCGCGGTGTCGACCAGGGGGCCCAGCTCCACCGGGCTCGGGCTCAGGAGGAAGGTGTTGGACTCCAGGCGGCTGATGTCCGACAGGTCGTCGGCCAGGCGGGACACCCGCTCGGCCTGGCCCCGGATGGACGACCCCAGGCGGCGCACCCTCTCCCGGCTCAGGTCGTCGCCGGCCGACTCCAGCGACCCGGCGAGCGACAGGATCGTCCCCATGGGGCCGCGCAGGTCGTTGGTGACCAGCGACATGAACTCGTTCTTCTCGTGCTCCACGTCGTGGGCGGCGGTGACGTCGCTGACCACGCACTGGTAGCCCACCAGCTCCCCGTCGTCCACCCGGGGCGTTACCCGGCGGTCGAGGATGCGGCGGACCCCGTCGGGGCGCACGATGGTCAGCTCCGAGCGCAGCGGCGCCTCGGCCGCCGTGTCCGGCGGGGCGGCCGCCGACGGGGGGACCGCCGCCATCACCGACGAGAGCTCGGCTCCCTCCAGCTGCTCGAGCGCGACGCCGAGGATCACCGCCAGCGACGGGTTGGCGTAGCGGATGCGGCCCTCCAGGTCGACCTCGTAGATGCCGTCCGAGGAGTGCTCGACCACGTGCTCGTAGCGGGCCCGGGCCTCCTGCTGGCGCTTGATCACCGCCGCCCAGTAGCCCTGGGCCAGGGCGTCGGTGAGGCGGTCCATGGCCGGCAGCACCCGGGTCAGCAGGAGGGACAGGGCCAGGCCCCAGTGGCCGCCCCGCTCCTCGGCCAGCTCCACCGCCGTCTGCACCACCAGATCGCGTGAGATGCGCAGGACGACCAGGAGCTGGGGCAGGGGCGACCCGTCCCAGGCGGCGGCCGCGCCCACGTCCTGGAGGTCGTCCACCAGCGCCTCGTCCACCTCGGCGCCCTGGCCGGTGACGGCCAGGATGGCCTCGAAGCGGCCCTTGGCCTGCTCCACGAAGCGGGCCTGCTGGCGCAGCGACCACCCCTGGGCCTCGGGGAAGACGGCGCCGAAGATGTCGAAGGCCCGCCGGGCCATCTCCTCCGACCGGCCGTCGAGGGCGGCCAGCAGGGCCTCGGGGTCGGCGCTGTCGGGCTCGGTGACGACCAGGTTGCCGGCCCCGTTGTCGGCGTTGCGGGCCAGGAAGGCCTTCACGTCCACCAGGGCCAGCAGGGGGCCGTCGGGGCCGTCGTCGCTCGCCTCCAGGAAGTTGGCGTCGAGGAGGGCGCGGACGGCGTCGGCGGGCACGTTGAGGTAGGCCGCTGCCTCCGGCAGGGTCACCATCGGTCGGCTTCCGGTGTTTCGCTCGGACATGGAGTCATTCAGAGTTCGACGGGACCGGCGCGGTACCTCCCCCCGCGAGCCTCGCGCGACGCGGCGCGTTCGTCATCCCCGGTGGCCGCCGGGCATTGCCGGGAGGGGTCGTTCGGAGGTCGTTCGGGGCCGCCGGAGGCGGGGCGGCGGGGGCGGTGGGCGGAACGGCTTCAGAGGTGGCGGCCGGGCCCGAACGTTCGTAGGTCGACCCGCCGGCGCAGGAACCGGGTGGCGGAGGTGCGCACGGCCGCCCGCACGGGCGGCAGCAGCAGCAGGACGGCGACCAGGTCGGTCAGGAACCCGGGGGTGAGGAGCAGGGCGCCGGCGAAGAGGATCAGCACGCCGTCCACCAGCTCCCGGCCCGGCACCGCCCCGCGGTCCACCCTCTCCCGGGCCCGTCGCAGCACCCCCAGCCCCTCGCGCTTGACCAGCCAGGCCCCGACGACGCTCACGGCGATGAGGACGGCGATGGTGTTGAGGGCGCCGATGGCCTGACCGACCTGGAGGATGACGTACAGCTCCAAGAAGGGCACCACCAGGAAGAGCAGGAACAGCACGGGCGCCACGAGCCCGATGCTAGGCCCGGTCCCAGGTTAAAGGGACGGTCGGCGACCCAACGGGGGCGATGGGGCACCGACTCCGCGGCAGCGGAGCGACAAGCCGGGAACGGCGGTGCCCCGTGTGGGTGCCCGGTGAACCTACGGCTAGTTCGGGCTCGCATGGATCTCGAGCAGGTCTCCTGCCCCCGTCCACCGCAGCAGGAGGTTGAACGGCATCTCGAGGAGGACCAGAGGCAACCGATCCTTTATGGCGACCTCTCGGCCCGTGGCGATCGCGATCCGCTCGATGCTGCCGACAACGCCCCGGTCCCCGTAAGTGGCAAGGAAGGTGATGTCGAACCGGGTGGCCTCAAGAAGTCGTTCAAGTCCAGTACGCGTGAAGTGAACCAAGTGGCGGGGCGCGTCGAAATGGTGCCACTGGACACCGAACATCCGGGCGGGAAGACCTGACGAATTCGGGATGCCGATGATCAGCATCCCCGACGGCAGGAGCACCCGCCGGCATTCATCAAGGATCGCCCCGGGATCGAGAAAGTGCTCAAGGGAGTGCCATAGCCGCACACAGGCGAAGGAGCGGTCCGCGACGTCCCGCAAGTCCGGCTCATGCATCACCAAGCCGTGCTCCGCAGCCCGAGCCGCCGCCACCGGGTCGAGTTCGGTTCCATGGAGGTCCCAGCCCAGGGACCGGAACGGCACGGTCCTCTCGCCTGTGCCGCAGCCGGCGTCGAGAAGCCGCGCGCCCGCGTGAGGAGCGACCGGCGGGACGCCGGGTACGAGCCCGGCCATGGCCAGCCGGAGGATCCGGTCAGTCGGTCGCGCCCGGGTCCGTGCCGTCACCAACCGGTTGCGGAGCCGGGTCAGCGCGCCATCCTCCCCGTCGACGTGGGCGTAGTAGCCCTTCGGGTAGAAGCTCGGGATCTCGGCCTCGGTGACGCCGGTCACCTGCCGGGTCCCGCATTCGCGACAGCCGGCGAGGCCGAATGAGCGGCGGGTGAACGGGTCGAAGACCGGTGCCAGGGCCTCTAGTAGCGTCGACTTACACGCCGCGCAACGCTCGGGCACCTGGGTCCCGGGTTGCCGGCTCTCCGTCGTCACGCCGTCACCGCTTCGACGTCATTGCCGGGCCGCCTTGACGGCCTTGTCGTTGCTCCGGGGCACCGGCGGGCCGCGTTGCTCGTCCGGTTCGAACCGCTCATCGGGTTAGTCTCGCTCCCCGTGGAGGCGTTGTGGTGCGAGCCGGACGCCAGTCTGCTCGTGGCACCTCCCGAGCGATGCAGGCTGGGCTGTCGCGGCGGCTCAGCACCGCCCCATCCTCGCGCCTCGACCCCTCCGACAAGTGGCCCCAGGGTGTCCACGTCCAACCACCTGCCCGGCTCCGTGGAACCAGCGACGCCCGCTCACCGGCGGTCGGGCGCTTCGGCGTGCAACTCGCAGTGCTCAGTCACCCTGCAAGCAGGGAACGCAAGAGGAGGCGACCCGGTAGCCGTGCAGGCCCACCGCAACTGGAGCGAGGCCCAATGAGGTCTCGTCGGTGGGGGCGACGGACCAGGACGACCGAGGCATCTGCCCGATCTGGGACCGCGACCCGGACCCTGGGATGGGCCGCGCCTGCCGTCGCACTCACGTTGACGGCACTCGTCTTGTGGACAGGCCTCACCGGCAACCGCATGAATCTTGGCGGCGACGACTCGCACCTCTACTATCTCGACCCTTGGCGGTGGCTCCGCCACGCTCCGTTGAGCGTCATCGACAACGGCTTCAACGGATTCAACGCCCGGGTGTTCCTCTTCCCGTTCGTCACCGTGATCGGATTGCTGTCGTGGTTGCCCTTGAACGTCCAGGGCTTGAGCTTCGGCCTGCTCCTCGCGGCGACCTGGACAGGGGTAGCCAGCCTTCTCTCCCGGCTTCATCCCGGTGCGCGGGACTGGGGTCCAGCGGCACAGGTCGCCGCGTCCATCGCGACCCTGGCCCCGGTCGTGGCTGCCACGCAATGGAGCCACCAGCTGTACTCGATCTATTGGATGGCCGCCCTCCCGTGGTTGGTTGTGCTCGCCCTCCGCCACCAGGTTTCGGGGGAGTGGCGGTGGGTCTGGATCGCAGTCACCGTGACGGTGCTCCTGGCGCCAGCGATGAGCGCCATCGCATGGACCGCCGCCTGCGCCTTGCTGGCCGTCCCGCTCTTTGCCCTGGGCCTGTTCACGTCGAATCAACGCCTTCATGTGCGCCGCCTTGCCGTCATGGGCGTAGCGATCCTGGGTACCGGCCTGTTCTGGATCCTCCCGATGGTGGCATCCGCCATGGCGGGCCAGGTCCAGTTCCACGTGGCGACCTCGGACACCGGCAAAGAGGAGGCGGTGGAGGTGGTTCGAGCCATCGCCGCCGTCCAGGAACCGCTCGACACGGTCGGGCTACGGCTCAGCTCGCGCCTCGTCGAGAGCCTCGGATCGTCCGAGCGGGAGCCGACCGAGCGGTCGGAGCGCCTCGCCCCATTCGGGCTGCTGCCGGCTGGGTTGGCCATCGTCGGCGCCGTGATCGCCGAAGGCCTTATGCGGCGGACACTCCTCGTCCTCAGCGCCCTGTGGGTTGTCTTCTTCTGGCTGGCCACGGTATCCCCGGTTCCGGGAGGCATCGACGCCTTCGTGTGGCTCACCAGGCACGTGCCGGGCTGGACGGCGTTCAGGAACTTCCACGACAAGTTCGCCATACCCTTGGCCCTCACCGCCGGCCTGGCCGCGGGAGTCGGTTTCGCGGCGGTCACCGACCGCTGGAGCTCCCGTAATCGGACCCTGGCGGCCGGCGCCGTGGTGGCGGCGATGGTCGTCTATGGGTTCCCGCTGCTGCGCGGCGACTACTTCCGACTCCCGTACCAGTCAAGCTCACCGACCAACCGCGTGAGCGACGGCCTTCCCGAGGACTACAAGGCCCTTCTGAAGTCGGTCGAACGACTCCCTCCGGGCGGAATACTCACCGTTCCGCTTCGCAGCCCCGCATGGTCAATCGTTCCCACGTCGAGCCGGGGCGCCTACATCGGCATCTCGCCCATCACGATGCTGACCGGGCGTCTTGATATCAACGGTCTCCACGCCACGCCTCCCCCGGGTGCCTCGGCAGTTACCCCGGTCCTGCGCTCTGCAATAGAACGTGGCGGTGTCAGCGCAATCGCCACAATCGTCCGGGAACTCGGCGTGACCCATGTCCTAGTGGGTCCCGTTGGCGATCAAGCGCTGGCGTCACGCGAGAAGCTCGGCACTAGCCTCCTCGCGGATGCAGCGGTCTGGTCCGCCTACGTGCGCCACTACGCACCCGGCGTCATCGCTCGGCACGGTCGATTCGCACTTCACGAGATCAAACCCACCTGGGCTTCGGCGCCGCTGGAGCTGAGCCGCCCTCTTCCAGAGGGAGACGAGCCGATCGCTCTCGCCGGTTTGGGAGAACGTCGTGTCGACCGCCCATGCCCCGGAAGCCTGACCTGGGACGAAGCGAGTCCCACCTCCTACCAGGGCAGGTTCTCCACCGGGTCAGGCTCTTGCGCCCTCGTGCTGCGCCGAGCCTTCGACCGGCGGTGGCGCCTCACGGTGGACGGCGAGACGATCCGTCCGAATAGCGCCCTCGGCTTCGCTGCGCAGTTCCCGGTGCCGAGCAACCGCCGGGATCAGAGATTCACTCTCACGTACGACGGCCAGTCCCTCGTTCGGGTTTCCTCGTGGTCATCGGCAGCGGCGGTGGGGCTACTGGCCGTTGCATCCCTCCGGGGGCGCCGGAGGCTCAGCCGCCGGCCGGAGGCTCTCGCCGGGGACCCATCGTGACCATCAGCGACAAGGACCGCTCGGCGGTGGACGTCTCCGTGATCATCCCCAACCTCGACGGGGGGACGCACCTGTGCGCCGCCATCGACACCCTCTTCTCCACGACAGGCCCAACGATAGAGGTGATCGTGGTCGACAACGGGTCGGTCGACGGATCCGCCGACGAGGCCGTCGCCATGGACAAACGGGTGCGAGTCCTGCGGAACCAGCAGAACCTCGGCTTCGCTCCGGCGTGCAACCAGGGCGCCGGCGAGTCCAGGGGTCGCCTGCTCTTGTTCCTCAACAACGATGCCCGGATCACCGGCGAAGCCCTGAGCGCACTGGCGGAGGCAATGGGAGACGAGCGCCTCTGGGCAGTTCAGCCGGCCCTGTTCAGGGACCGGGAAGGCGGGGCGCTCGACTCGGCCGGATCGCAGTTCACCCGGACCGGCTTCCTCAGACATCTGGCCGCCATCCCGAACGGTCGCGGGCCGGTTCCCATCTTCGCCGCCAAGGGGGCATGCCTCCTCGTCCGGGCCGACCGCTTCAGGTACGTCGGAGGCTTCGACGACTCGTTCTTCGCCTACTTCGAGGACTCCGACCTCTGCTGGAGGATGCGGCTCGCCGGGGGCGACGTAGCGCTGGTCCCGCAGGTGGCGGCTCTCCATGGCACCGGCCTCACCACGCGGCGGTTCTTCTCGCCCGCCGAGATCGACTTCATGTCGTTCAGGAACCGGCTCTGGTCCATACTTACCAACTGCGAGAAGCGGACGCTCCTGGTGATCCTGCCCGCGCACCTTGCGGCCTCTCTGGCCACCGCTATCGCCTTCCTCGGCAGCGGAAGGCCATCGTCCGCCGCGGCAATAGTCCGGGCCATGGCTACACCGCTACTGCACCAGCGGCAGTGGAGAACCAAGAGGCCACGCGTCCAGGAACTCCGCGCGCGCAGCGACCGAGGAGTCTTCTCGGAAGAGGTCACTGCCCCGATGGGCCCGCGAGACGCAGTCCGCCTACTCCGCGACTACCTGCCTCGATGGTAGTCGTCATCACATCTCGCCTGAGGCGGACGGCCTTCTGGACGGTACCTTCCCTTGCGCTGATCGTGAGCGTGCTCGTCATGTGGACGGGGGCCATGGGAAGCCGCATGAGCCTGGGAGGCGACGACTCACACCTGTACTACCTGTATCCCTGGCGTTGGCTCGTCCACGTTCCATGGAGCCTCGTGGACAACGGCTTCTCCGGGTTCAATGCCCGCGTCTTCTTCGCTCCCTTCGTCGCCCTGATCGGCGTGCTGTCCTGGCTGCCCTTCAATGTGCAGGGACTGGCCTTCGGACTCCTTCTCGCAGCCACCTGGACGGGGACGGCAAAGCTGGTGATCGCGCTCCTGGGCGATCGCCCAGGAGCGAGAGCCTCAGGTCAGGTCGCGGCGTCGATCGCCACTCTCGCGCCGGTCGTCGCCGCGACCCAGTGGTCGCACCAGTTGTACCCCGTCTACTGGTTGGGCGCTCTGCCGTGGCTCGTCGTCTTCGTGCTGCGCCACCAAGAGACCGGGTCCTGGCGATGGGTCTGGCTCAGCGTGGCCGTCACCGTTGTCCTGGCTCCCGCCATGAGCGCGCTGCCCTGGACGGCCGCCTGCCTCCTGCTCGCCATGCCCCTGATCGCGGTCGCGCTCGTGGCCCGAGGCGCCGCTCTCCGTGTCTCCAGGATCTTCACGCTCGCTGGGGTGACCATTGGCGCCAACCTCTTCTGGCTGATCCCGGTGTCAGCATCAGCCGGCGGCGGACAGGTCCAGTTCGCCGAGGCCCTCTCGGGCGAAGGGAGGAATGCCGCCACGGCCACCGTGCGCGCTCTGGCCGCCGTGCAGGCGCCACGTGACACGGTCGCCCTGCGAGTGAGCTCCAAGCTCCTCGACGGGTACGACTCGCCGGCGCGGACGCCGAACCGGTGGTCGAAGCGGCTCGACGTGCTCGGGACCCTGCCTCTGAGCATCATGGTGGTCGGGACGCTCGCCGCCGCCGGACGGGACCGTCGGCTCGCCGTCCTGTCGGGGACGCTGACCCTCCTGTGGCTCTCGTTTCTCCTGCTGTCGTCGGTCACTGCGGTCCCGTTTGGCCTCGACGCCTTCCTCTGGCTGACCCGCCATGTGCCGGGCTGGAGCGGGTTCCGGAATTTCTACGACAAGTTCGCCATACCGTTTGCACTGGCTGCGGGGGTGGCAACGGGCGTCGGATTCGCATCCCTGACCGCGACATGGGGCCGGTTGGCCCGAGTGATCGCCGCAACAGCGCTCGTCGGGAGCTCCGTCGTGTACGGGCTCCCCCTGCTCAGGGGGGACTATTTTCGGCTGCCGCATTTCGGCGGGTCAGCCGTCGGTCGAGTATCCGATGGGCTACCCGGCGACTACCGGGACATGCTCTCGGCCGTCGAGGAACTCCCGCCGGGGGGACTGCTCACGGTCCCCTTGCGAGTCCCCGCCTGGACCGTCGTCCCCGGCTCGGAAGGTGCGGCGTATGTCGGGCTCTCACCGGTCAACCTGCTCACCGGCCGCTCCGACCTGAACGGCCTAGACGTCGCTCCGAGACCCCTTGAGTCCGGAATCACCGCCCAACTCCGTCGCGCGATCCTCGACGAGGATCTCCCAGGCCTTGCCGGCGCCGTCCGGGAGCTAGGCGTCTCGTATGTCGCAGTTGGACCGCCCGCCAACGACGCGCTGGATGACCGCCTGCGACTGGGCCGAACAGTCCCGGCCGAGCGCGACTTGTGGCGGCGCTACATCGACGAGTTCGCCCCAAGGTCCGTCTGGCGGCAAGGTGACCTGGCCATCCACGAGATCGACCGAGCCTGGCGAACTGAGGTCCTGCACCTTTCAAGCGATAGCGAGCCGGACGCTGATGGTCCGGCTGACACAACCGGGAACTGCGATTCCGACGTCCACTGGAAGCGGCTCTCGGCGACGCGATACCGAGGCTTGGTACCGCCGACCAGAGGCGGGTGCTCCCTGATCCTCCGGCAGGCTTTTCACCCCGGATGGCATGCCGCAATCGGCGATAGGGACATCGCGTCATACTCTGCGAAGGGCTTCGCGAACGGGTTCCCACTCATGGCATCCACTACCGCCCAGGAGGTCGACATCGCATTCCGACCGCAACACCTCGTTCCCTTGTCGTTCGGAGCCTCCGCCGCGGTGCTCGCCGCGACGGGCCTGGCGTGGATGGCGTCGGGTCGCCGGCGGAGGAGCATGCGGCGTGGGTGAGGAGACGATCCCTCGCCCTGGAACTCGACGACGATTCCCACGCGCAGTCCTGGGGTTCCTCGCCGCTGTCAGCGTGGCGGCTGCTCTTCTCTTCGCCCGTGGCCCGGAGACCGATCTGGGCCGGCTTCGCGAGAGCGCCGACGACGCGCTACGCCGCGACGACTGCCGGTCCGCCGTCGCTCACCTCTCCCGGATCCTCGAGCGCGACAGTGGCGACGTCGTCGTGCGATCCAGGCTGGCTGGCTGCTACCAGCGGATCGGCCGCTACGGCGACGCCGAGCGCGAGCTCATCCGAGCCGTTCGGGAAGATCCCTCGGCAAGCAACTACTTCGAGCTGGCCGACGTCCGCATCACACTGGGGCGTCGAGTCGCTGCCTGGGAAGCGATCGAAACCGGAGCCAAGGTGGCCCGCACTCTGGGAGAGACCGTTCACGCCAGCTTCATGGCCCGACGAGCGGGAGACCCACGCCTCGCAAAGAAAATCCTCGATGAGGTTCCCGAGCCCAATCGTGACGACCGGTGGCTCGCCGAGCACGCGGCAGCGGCCCACCAGGCAGGCGACCCTTCCTATGAGGAGCGCTACGCCGCAGCCATCGATGCGGCCCCCGACGCCAGACGGCCTCGTCTTCTCGTCGAGCTCGGTGACGCACGCCGGGATCGGGGAAGGATGCAAGAGGCTCTCGAGGCTTACGCTGCCGTGAGCACGGGCCACCCGGGCATCGACTACCAATACGTCAACACTCAGATCGGGGATATCCACCTTCTGCTCGACAGGCCGCTCGCCGCTGCTGACGCATACCAGGCCGCCATCGAAACGGCTGCACCGACGTCATCCACCGCAGGAACGCAGCTCTCCCTCGCCAGAGCACTTGCGAAGGGTGGCCCGACGGATAGGGCTCGCTCGGTCCTCCGCTCGTTGCTCGCTTCCAGGACCCTCGACCCGGGCATACGCGCTGAGGCGGATGCCCTGCTCCGCGCCATCGGCTGAACCGTCGTCAGGCGCCTCCTCTCCACGGGTCCCCATTCCCCCGTGGGTGACCGCGGCCTGCCCTGCCGGTGAGCATCGCCGAAGCATGTGATGCCGGGTCGGTCAGATACCGTCCGGATGTTCTCCACCAGGCTCGGCGTCACGGACCTGATGCAATGTCACGTCAGATGGTCTTGACTCCACACGGGCGCCTCTACAACCGTCAACCATGCCGACGGCGACGCCCGTCAGCTCGACGGCTTTCAGGCCGAGGAGGCCGAACGAGACGAACGGTGCCGTGGCGAATCTCAACGGCCTTCGGAACAGGGCGAGACGGCCAGTCCGGCGCGCCCCCACCGTCACCGAGCGGGAGATGTAGGGGAGCATCGTCCGGCCGTAGTAGCGCTTCTTGCGAAACGTCTCCGCCAGGCTCAACCGCCCCTCGTCGTGATGGACGGTCGCCTCGATCCGCCCGATGCCCCAACCCTCCCGACGAAGGCGATCGGGCAGGTCCCAGTCCTCCTGTCCCGTGAGCCCGGCGTCGTAGCCTCCGACCTGGTCGAACGCATCCCGTCTGAGCGCCCTCGCCGCCTCCACGGTCCCGTCCCCGAGATAGAGCTGCTTCTCCAGGACCTTGCACTTGGCCCAGAACCCGGAGCCGAACGAGACCTCGGGAAGGACTAGCCCGCCAATATCGGGATGCTTGTCGAACTCGTCAACCACCTGCGAAGCCACATCGGGGTGGAGCGTCATGTCGCTGTCGATGAACACGACCAGCCGACCACGCGACGCCGATGCGCCCAGGTTGCGCTGCACACTCCGCTCCGGACCGGCCACGATGACCCGGTCCGCGAGGGCCTCGGCTTGCTCCATGGTCCCGTCCGTTGAGTGGTTGTCGACGACGATCAACTCGATGGACTGGCCCGCCTGGCCTCGTATGCTGTTGAGGCAGGCCCTGATGGTCCTCACCGAATTCCTCGTAGGAACCACGAAAGAGACGACGACTTCTCCGCTCATTCCACTCCCTCCACAGCGACGCTTTCTACCACGAGGTCCGACCTGGGCAGTCGCTACTACCGCGCTCGCAGGTGGTCGAGGATGGATGCCGCCACGTCGGTCCAAGGAGCCACTCCGCCCGGTGCGACGGCCGGCGGGCCCTGTGCAGCCCATAGCGGGAGTAGCTCGGCGACCGCACCAGCCAGGTCGGGTATAGACGGTCGAACGGCGACTCCGTTCGACGCCCGCAAGGAGTCACGAAGCCCGGGGACGTCATAGCCGATCGAGGGCGTTCCAGCCGACGCGGCCTCCGTGACCACCAGCCCCCACCCTTCGCGCACCGACGTGACCAGCAGGACATGGGCCCGGGCAAGCAGATTGCGCTTCGTCGCCTCGTCGACGCGACCGAAGAAATGAACGGGCTTCTCAGCGGCACCACGTCGCAGTGAACGTTCCATGGGCCCACCTCCAATGAACCACATCTGCGCATCCGGAACGGAAAGACGAGCGCGCTCGAAGGCGGCCAGTGCATGGCCCGGGCGCTTGTTGGCCGCCAGGCGACCCAGGAAGGCAACCGTGGGGAGGGTCTCGCGAGGGGGGGCTCCCCACCCCGTTCGAGGCAGTTCGAAGCCGACGGGCACGATCGTGACGTCCTGCAACCCGTACTCTCGGAGCGAGTCCCGACTGGACGCCGAGATCGTCAAGGCCGGGATGTCCCGGTATCTGCGGAGCCATCGCGGCTCCAGCCACCGTCGCCCGACTGACGCGGCACCCCAGGGGACTTCGTAGTCCCAGACCTCGCGAGCCACCTGAAAGATCAACGCGACGACCGGCACCCCGATCACAAAGTCAGGAGACAGGAATGGCCGGGTGTTCACGACGTCGAGCACGACATCGAGTCCTCTCGGCGCCTTCGACCGGTAGAAGCTACGAGCCTCCCTGTACACGGAGAGGCGACCGCCGGCTCGCACCACCCGCACACCACAGACATCCTCTTCCGCCGGCTGCCGAGGTGCCCGGGACGTGAACAGGGTAACGCTGTGCCCCCAATCGGCCCATCGTCTGGTAATCGCATCCACGTAGACCTCGGCACCACCTGCTGCCGGGTGGCCCCGATCCTTCCAGTTGAATACGAGGATCCTCATCCAGGCTGGATTCGACCCTTCAGCCGCACGTAGACGGCCCCCAAATGCTGCCGACGGGCAGGCCCTTCTCCCCCACCGCCCGCTCGATCGCCGCCGCCGTGTCCTCGGACAGCTCCCGGCGGCCGGGGCGGTCGTAGAAGCCCAGGAGGCGCAGCCGGTAGAAGATGGCCAGGGTGTCGAGGAACATGCCCCGCACCGACCCGATCCGGATCGTGCTGGAGAACTGGTAGGCGATGCGGACAGGTGCCTCGAAGAACCGCCGGTAGCCGAGGTGGCGAGCCACCACGAACAGCTCCAGGTCGAACGCGAAGCGCTTCTCCGCCATGCGGGGCAGGGCCCGGGCCAGCACCTCGCGCCGGACCAGCTTCACCCCGGTCTGGCTGTCGCGGATGTTGAGGCGGAACAGCACCCGGACCACCTGCTGGAACCCCCACGAGCACACCCACCGCAACCATGGGTACGACACGTCGGAGAGCGGGTGGCGCTTGCTCCCGAGGACCACGTCGGGCTCGTAGGTGCGGACCAGGGCCAGGAACGGCTCCAGCACGGCGGGGTCCACGTCGCCGTCCCCGTCGATGAAGCCCACGTATCGGCCCCGCCCCATGGCCAGTCCCACCCGCAGCGCCTCTCCTTTCCCGTGGTTGCGGGGCAGGGTGACGAGGCGCAGGCGGTCGCCCCGCAGGTCCTCGATGGTCCGCTCGCTCCCGTCGCTCGACCCGTCGGAGACGGCGACGACCTCGTAGGTCGACCCGCACCGCTCGAGGACGCCCACGATGGCCAGGACCTGCCGGCGGAGGGCGGCGCCGGGGTTGAAGTAGGGGACCACGACGGTGACGTCCAGCTCCGGCTCGGCGAGGGTCCAGAGCTCCTCGCTGACCAGGTTCCCCGACCGCTCCTCGGCCATCGGGCGGCTAGCGAAGGCGGCCCGCAGCATGAGCAGGGCGACGGAGACGGTGCTGGCCAGCATCACCGCCGCCAGCGAGGCGGACGACAGATCGCCCACCACGGCGGCAGCGACCGCCGCGGCCACCCCGGCCCACACCCAGGACGCGGCACGGGCGCCGTCGGTGGCGAGCAGGTAGTACATGACGACGTTGACCACCCCCAGGGTGGCCGACGACAGGGCCAGGATGCCGATCACGGCCGACGACCCCTCGTAGGCGGTGCCGAACAGCACCCCCACCACCAGGTCAGGTGCGACGACGGTGGCGGTCGCCGCCGAGAAGCCCAGCACGGCGACGGCGCCGAGCGCCTGCACGAGGGCGGCCCGGGACCGGGAGCCTCCCCGGCCCTGGGCGAAGCGGGGAAAGGCCACCAGCGACACCGCCGCCGAGAAGAACATGGCCGTGCGCGCCCCGGTGGCGGCCGCGGCGTAGAGGCCGGACTCGATGCGGGGGAAGTAGCGGCGGGCCAGCAGGGTGTCGATGCCGGTGAGCACCCAGAAGCCGGTGAAGGCGAGCACGGCGCCGGTGGCGTCCGTCCAGCGCACCCGCAGCGGCGTCACGTCGTCGGGGCCGGTCACCACGGCGCGCAGCGCCGGCAGGAGGACCGCCGCCGTCACCACCTCGCCCAGCACGGTCGCCGCCATGGCGCCGTCGATCCCGGCGCCCCGCTCCACCAGCAACACGCCCAGCGCCAGCCGGGCCGCGGCGCCGGCCAGCAGCCCGCCCGCCACCAGCCGGAAGCGGAGCTGGCCGAGAAGGACCGCCCGCGGGATGAGGGCGATGGCTGCGGGCAGGACGTAGACGCCGAGCATCACCGCCGACGACAGCGTCGGGAGGTGGAGGAACGAGCGGATCCCCGGCGCGGCGACCACCAGCAGGCCGCTCAGCGCCACGCCCCACACCACGGCGTCGGCCAGCAGGGGGCCGATCACCACGGCGCCCGGTCCCTCGCCCGCCTCCCGCCGGGCCGCCACCCGGCGGGTGATCGCCAGCTGGAGCGCGCCCACCGGGACGGTGAGCACGAGCAGTATGCCGAGCAGGGCGCTGAGGCCGCCGTAGAGAGCCGGCTCCAGCCGGCGGCTGATGACGGCGTGGAAGAGGAAGTTGGAGCCGTTGACGACCGTCAGCGTGGCGAACAGCACGAGGCCGCCGCGGCCGACCAGGGACGACGAGGCCAGGCCTCCTAGCCTTCGCCGGATCGAACCCGTCACTGCCCGCTCCTGCCGCGAACCACTCTCGAATGACCGATTCGCCCGACTGTAGCCCCCCGGGCGACGCCACCGTCACGCCCCGACGGAGCGGGGCGGCCCAGCCGGCGCTGGCGGCGGCCGTGGCGATCGCCGTCTGCGCCCCCTTCCTGGGGAAGGGATGGCTGTTCCTGCTCGACTGGATCCGGGGGCCCCACGTGCCCCCGCCGGCCGAGCTGTGGGGCCTCGGCGGCCCGCCCGCCGCCCTCCCCTTCGCCCTCGCCACCTGGGCGCTGGGCGAGCTGGTCGGACCGGCCGTCCTGGGATGGCTTCCCATCGTGGCGGCACTCGCCACCGCGGTCGTGGCGGCCGGCGCCCTGGTCGGAGGGCCGGTGACCCGCCGGGCGGCGGCCGGCCTCCTGTACGCCGTCAACCCCTTCGTGTTCGACCGCGCCTTCGCCGGCCACGTGGCGTTCCTACTCGGCTACGCCCTGCTCCCGCTCGCCGTCCGCTCGCTGCTCCGCGCCGAGCAGTCGGCCGGGGCCGCCCGCCTGTGGCCCGTCCTGTGGGTCACGCTGCTGATCGGCCTGGCGCCCCACTTCGCCTGGCTGGTCGGGGTGATCTGCCTGGCGATGCTCGCCACCCGCCCGTCCCGCCGGACGGCTGCCTGGCTGGCCGGGATGGCGGCGGCCGTCGTCCTCGCCAGCGCCTACCTCGTCGTGCCGTCCGCCGGCCGGCCGCCGGCCGTGGAGGTGGGACCGGCCGACCTGGCCGCCTACCGCACGTCGGGCGACGGCCCCTTCGGCCCGCTGGCCAACGTGGCCGGGCTCCACGGCTTCTGGCGCCAGGAGATCGCGTTGCCCAAGCACGACGTGCCCGGGTGGCCCCTGTTCTGGGCGGCCGTCGTGGTCGTCGCCGGCGCCGGGGTGGTCCGGGGTTGGCGGGGACGGAACGCCGAGCGGCGCCTGGTGGCCGTCGTCGCCGGATCAGGGGCTCTCGGGTTCCTGCTCGCCCTGGGCGACCAGGGACCGGCGGGGGCGGTCTTCCGGTGGCTGTTCGTGAACGTCCCGGGCTTCGAGGTCATGCGGGAGCCGCAGAAGTTCGCCGCCCTGCTGGCCCTGGCCTACGCCGCGCTGTTCGGGATCGGGGCCCAGTCCCTGGTGGACGGCGCCCGCCGCCCGGCGGGAAGGCGTCTGTGGGCCGCGGCCCTGCTCGTCCTCCCGGTGGCCACCGCCCCCACCCTGCTGTGGGGCTTCGGGGGACGGGTCGAGGTGGGCCGCTACCCGGCGTCGTGGGCGGAGGCGGACCGCCTGATGGGCGACGGGCCCGAGAAGATCCTGTTCCTTCCGTGGCACCAGTACCTCCACCTTCCCTTCACCAGGCGGATCGTGGCCAACCCGGCCCGGTTCGCGTTCCGCCGGGACGTGGTCTCCGGCGACAACGTGGAGCTGCCCGGGCTGCCCACCACGTCCCGGTCCGTGCGGTCGGCCTACCTGGAGTTCCTCTACGGGCACGGGGAGCGGCTCGCCTCCTTCGGGCAGCTGGTCGCCCCCCAGGGGGTTCGGTACGTCGTGGTGGCCAAGGCCGTCGACTGGCGCCGCTACTTCTGGCTGGACCGGCAGGACGATCTGGAGAAGGTGCTCGACCGTGAAGAGATCGTCGTCTACCGGAACACCCGCCCGGTCGCCGCCGGCACCCGGGTGCCGGTCGTGGTGACCGTCGAGGACTGGGGCGAGTACGCCGGCCTGTCCGAGCGGGCCGACCTCTCCGGCGTGGCGGTGCGGGTGCGCCGGGAGGGCCCCGGGCCGATCCGGGCCCCGGCGACGATGCCGGTCATTCCTCCGGCGAGCGTTCCCATCAGCGCCGCCCGGCGCTCGTCGCCCGTGCGCTACGAGGTGGCGCCCGGCCCGCCCGGCTGGCTGGTCCTGGCCGAGCCCTACGACCGCAGCTGGAGGCTGGGCGACGCCGGGGCGACCCGGCTGGCCGGCGGGGTCACCGGCTTCGAGACCGGCCCCGGCGGCGGGGACGCCCGGTTCGGCCACTGGTCCGTGGTGCGTGCTTCCTACGGCTTGTCGGCCGCCACGGTGGCCTTGGTGGCCTTGGCGGGTTTCGTCGCTCCCGGAACGGGCAGGAAACCCCGTGGGCGAGTCGGCGAGGGCCCGGTTGCGATCGGCCCGAGCCGGTGAGGCCCCATGCCGTCTCCTGCCGCCGTGCAGGGAGTTCCTGGTTTGTCACGATTGACTCTCGCCGCAGAAACGTGAAGAATCACGCTGTCCCGTCAAAATGGGGCCCGATCACGAGGAGACACATGGTTCGCATCGTGCGACGCAACCCGCTCCATTCGGCGGTCGGCGGGCTGCTGGCAGTCGGGTTGCTGGTCACCGCGCTGGTGAGCGGCCCGGTGTTCGACGGGGGCCTCTCCAGGGCCTCTCACCTGGCCTGCGGCCAGTTCGGCTACCACGCCGGCACCGGCTACGGCTACGGGGACTGCCCGCCGCCGAGTCCTCCCGCCGGATACTGGATGGCGGCCTCCGATGGCGGCGTGTTCGCCTTCGACGCCCCCTTCTCGGGTTCGACGGGCAACATCCGCCTCAACCAGCCGATCGTCGCCATGGCGCCCGACCCCGACGGGCAGGGCTACTGGCTGGCGGCCTCCGACGGCGGGGTCTTCGCCTTCGACGCCCCGTTCTACGGGTCGACCGGCGGCATCCGGCTCAACCAGCCCATCGTCGACATGATCGTCGCCCCCACCGGCGCGGGGTACTACCTCATCGCCAGCGACGGCGGGGTGTTCTCCTTCGGCAACGGCGCCCAGTTCAAGGGCTCCACCGGCAACATCCGGCTCAACCAGCCCATCGTCGCCGCCGCCGCCGACCAGGACGGCTCGGGCTACTGGATGTTCGCCTCCGACGGCGGGGTCTTCGCCTTCGACGCCCCGTTCTCCGGATCGCTGGGCAACATCCGGCTGAACGAGCCCATCGTGGGCGCCGCCCACGACCGGGACGGTCGCGGGTACTTCATGGTGGCCAGGGACGGCGGCGTGTTCACCTTCGAGGCGGACTTCGCCGGCTCCACCGGTGCCATCCGCCTCAACCAGCCCATGGTCGGCATGGCCACCGACCCCGATGGCGACGGCTACTGGCTGGTCGCCCGGGACGGCGGGGTGTTCTCCTTCCGGGCCCAGTTCCACGGCTCCACCGGTGGCATAAGGCTCAACCAGCCGATCGTCGACATGGCCCCCGCCTGACCGCTCCGGGGACCCACACGCGCCGCTCCCGACCGCCCGCCCCTCCCAGGGGCGGGCGGTCCGGCTTCTCGGGCCCTCCCGGGCAGTAGCTTCTGCCGGGATGAGCACGCGTGCGACCGGTGAGCGACCCGCGTGGCGTGGCCTGGTGGCGCCGAAGTCGGTCCTGGGGATGGCGATGCTCATCCTCGCCTTCGCCGTGGGCAGCGCCGCCAGCGGCGTGGCCTTCTACTCGTACTACGAGTACAAGCGGGACGCCACCGAGGAGCGGGTCGCCACCTTCATCGAGGGCTTCGACAACCGCTTCGAGACGGCGACGGGCACCATCGAGGCGCTCCAGGAGAACGCGGTGGCCGAGATCCAGAAGGAGCTCGAGCCGCTGCGGCGGATCCAGGCCGAGGGCGGCACCCTGGAGGCGCTGGTGGAGAAGGTGCGGGAGTCGGTGTTCTTCGTCAACACCGCCGACGAGCAGGGCCAGCCGGCGGTGGGCACCGCCTTCGCCCTGGCGTCGGACTCCGAGCAGACCCTCGCCATCACGTCGTACACGACCATCCGGGCCGCCACCCGCCAGCCCGCCCCCACGATCACCGTGCGCCAGGGCGAGGCGGAGGTCCCGGCCCAGCTGTGGACGTGGCACGAGGAGCGGGACCTGGCCCTCCTCGTCCTGGGCAAGGGCAGCGTCGCCACCCTGCCCCAGGCCGGCGGCGAGCCGCCGGTGCGGATGGGCGAGCGGATCTTCGCCGTCTCGGGCCTGGGTTCGGCCGGCGGGTCGGTCAGCCAGGGCTTCGTCACCG
>JBOGHR010000737.1:0-1683 GCA_050744905.1 Acidimicrobiales bacterium | reverse complement strand
CGGCAGGGCATCGCGGTCGACCTTGCCGTTGGGCGTCACCGGGAGGGCGTCGAGGGCCACGAACGCCGCCGGCACCATCCACGCCGGCAGGCGGCCGGCCACGTGGCGGCGCAGGTCCCCGGCGTCGGCCCGCTCGCCGGCGGCGGGGACGACGTAGGCCACCAGCTCCCGGTGGCCGGGCCGGGGCTCGCGCGCCACCACCACCGCCTGGTCGACGCCCGGGTGGGCGGCGACCGCCGCCTCCACCTCGCCGCACTCGATGCGGAACCCCCGGACCTTCACCTGCTGGTCGGTGCGGCCCAGGAACTCCAGCATCCCGTCGGGCCCCTCCCGCACCAGGTCGCCGGTGCGGTAGAGGCGGGCGCCGGGCGACGGCGAGAAGGGGTCGGGGACGAAGCGCCGGGCGGTCAGCTCGGGCTGGCCGAGGTACCCCCGCGCCAGCCCGGCGCCGCCGATGTACAGCTCGCCCGCCTCCCCCGGCTCCACCGGCCGACCGGCCTCGTCGAGCACGTGGACGGTGACGTTGGGCAGGGGGCGGCCGATGGGCGGGTCCCGCCCGTCGTCGCCGTCGCCCTCACCGGCCTCCCAGGTGGTGGCCATCACCGCCGCCTCGGTGGGCCCGTAGGCGTTGACCCAGCGCACGTCGGGCTTGGCCACCTCGCGCCAGCGGCGCAGGGCGGCGGCCAGCGCCCTCTCGCCGCCGGCGACCACGAGCCGCACGGCGGGGGGCAGCGACCGGCCCCGGGCGGCCAGGTCGCGCACCCAGTCGTGCCAGTAGGCGGTGGGCAGGTTCAGCACCGTCACCGCCCGCTGCTCCAGCCAGTCGTCCCAGTCCCGCCCGAGCAGCGGCACGTCGTCGGGGCGCAGCACGGCGGTGGCGCCCGCCGCCCAGGTGGGGAACAGCTCCTCGACGCTCACGTCGAAGCTGATCGAGCAGAACTGCAGGACCCGGTCGCCGGGCCCGAGCCGGTAGAGGCCGATGGCGGCCAGGGCGTGGTTGACGAGGGACCCGTGGGGCAGCATCACGCCCCGGGGCCGGCCCGTCGAGCCCGACGTGTAGATCACGTAGGCCAGGTGATCGGGGCCCACGTCGCGCTCGGGCGGGGTGTCGGGGTGGCGCTCCAGGGCGGGGCCGTCCTCGTCGAGGCGGACGTCGGCGCCCCGGTGGGGCGGGAGGCGGGCGGCCAGCGGGGCGGTGGTGACGACCACGGGAGGCGAGGCGTCGTCGAGCATGTGGGCCAGCCGGGCCTCGGGGTACGCGGGGTCGAGGGGCAGGCAGGCCCCGCCCGCCTTGAGGATGCCGAGCAACCCGGCGGCCATGCCCGGCGAGCGCTCCAGGCACGCCCCGACCGCCACGTCGGGGCCCACGCCCAGCGCCCGCAGCCGGTGGGCCAGCCGGTTGGCCCGCGCCTCCAGCTCGGCGAACGACCACGCCGCGCCGCCGGCGGCGACCACCGCCGGCGCCGCCGGCGTCCGCCGCACCTGGGCCTCCACCAGGTCGGCCAGCGTCCGCCGGCCCCCCGTCACGACCCCGTCACCGTGCCCCCCCGCCAGCGCGCCGAGCAACCTTCGGTCCCGAGCCGATGGGCCTCGCAGATCTTCCCTGGCCCGCTGACCGCCTCGGGCACGAGAACCGCCGGCGGCCGCCGGTCGCCGCCGCAGGCGGCCCCTCCGGCTGCCGGC
>JBOGHR010000736.1:0-2668 GCA_050744905.1 Acidimicrobiales bacterium | reverse complement strand
GGCCGAGGCCGTCCTGGCCGGCCTCGACGGCACGCCGTTCGCGGCGACCGCCCGGCCCGCCAGCGAGCTGGCCGACGAGCTGAAGCGGTGGGCGGCGCCGGTCGTGAACCCGGGGTCGGTCGGGCTGTCGGTGCGCCTCGACGCCCCCGAGAGGGACGGCGGGTGGCTGCTCACGGTGGAGGCAACCGGCCTGGAGCGCCACCCCGTCCCCGTGGAGCAGGCGCTGGCGTTCCCCAACCGCGCCAAGGCCCAGGAGGCCGACGTCCACCTGCGCCGCCTGGAACGTCTCCTTCCCGCCCTGCTGCGGCCCACCCGCCGGCGGGGCCAGGTCGTCCTGGGCGCCGACGAGGCCTGGGAGCTGATGACCGGCACGGGCGCCAGCCTGGTGGCGGCCGGGTTCGACGTGCACGTCCCCGCCGTGTCCCGGCGTCGCGCCGGGCCGAAGCTGCACCTGCGGGCGGACGCCCTGGGCGGCCCGACCAAGGTCGGCGCCCAGCAGCTGTCGGCCGTGCGGTGGTCGGTCCTGTTCGGCGACGCCGAACTGGACGCGGCGGACATCGCCCGCCTGGCCGCCCAGGCCCGGCCGCTGGTGCGGGTGCGGGGCAGGTGGGTCGAGCTGGAGCGGGCCGACCTCGACGCCGCGGCCAGCGCCCTGGCCGAGCGGGCGGCCACCACTGAGCTGTCGGGTGCCGCCATCCTGCGCCACGCCGTGGGTCTGGAGGGCGGCGCCCTGGGCGGGCCGGTGGCCGTCGACGGGGGCGGCTGGGCCGTCGACCTGGTCAGGGGCGCCACCGAGTCGCCGCCGACGCCGCTCGGCGCGCCCGACGGCTTCGTAGGGGAGCTGCGCTCGTACCAGGCCGAGGCCCGGGGCTGGCTGCGCTTCCTCGACACCGCCGGCCTGGGCGGCTGCCTGGCCATGGACATGGGCCTGGGCAAGACGCCGACCGTCCTCGCCCACCTCCTCGACACCCGGGGCCAGGGGCCGGTGCTCGTCGTCGCCCCGCCCGCCGTCCTCGGCAACTGGGCGGCGGAGGCGGCCCGCTTCACGCCCGACCTGGCGGTGCGCGTCCACCACGGCACGGCCCGGGCGGCGGCCGCCGAGCTGGCGGCCCTGGCCGACGGGGCCGACGCCGTCCTCACCACCTGGGCCACCGCCGTGCGCGACGTCGACGCCCTGGCCGGCGTCGAGTGGCACCGGGTGGTCGTCGACGAGGCGCAGACCATCAAGAACCCGGCCAGCGAGACGGCCCAGCAGCTGCGGCGCATCCCGGCCCGCAACCGCCTGGCCCTCACCGGCACGCCCATCGAGAACGGCCTGGGCGACCTGTGGTCGATCCTCGACTTCACCAACCCGGGGCTGGTCGGGCCCCGGCCGGTGTTCGTCGAGCAGCTCTCCAGGGCCAGCGGGACGGGCAAGCCGGGCGAGGCCGCCCTGCGGGCGCTCAACGGCCTGCTCGTGTTCCGGCGCAGCAAGGCCGAGCCCGAGATCGCCGCCGAGCTGCCCGACAAGATCGACGAGATGGACCACTGCGGCATGACCCCCGAGCAGATCGGCCTGTACCAGGCGGTGCTGGACCGGCTCATCCCGGCCGGCGCCCCCCTGCCGGCGGGCGACGACCCGGCCGTGCGCAAGGGCCAGGTCCTGGCCGCCATCACCGCCCTCAAGCAGATCTGCGACCACCCGGCCGCCTACCTCCACGACGACCGCGAGCCGCTGGCCGGCCGCTCCGGCAAGCTCAGCCGGCTGGAGGAGCTGCTGGAGTCCATCTTCGAGGCGGGCGAGCGGGTGCTGGTCTTCACCCACTTCGCCACCTGGGGCGACCGCCTGGCCGCCTACCTGACCGAGCGGTTCCGCCGGCCCATCGGCTGCTACCACGGCGGCCTCACCCGCTCGGTGCGGGACCGGATGATCCGGGACTTCCAGGACGGCACCGGCGCCGGCGCCCTCGTGCTGTCCATCAAGGCGGGTGGCTCGGGCCTCAACCTCACCGCCGCCAACCACGTCGTGCTCTACGACCGCTGGTGGAACCCGGCGGTGGAGGACCAGGCCCGGGACCGGGCCTGGCGCATCGGGCAGAAGTCCACGGTGATCAGCCACCGCCTGGTGTGCCCGGGGACGGTCGACGAGCGGGTGGAGGAGGTGGTGGCCGGCAAGCGCCTCATCGCCGACCTGGCCCTGCCCGCCACCAGCTCCCTCGGCGACCTGGGGCCCGAGCAGCTCCGCGCCGCCCTCGGCCTGCGGCCCG
Source organism: Acidimicrobiales bacterium (assembly GCA_050744905.1). GTDB lineage: Bacteria > Actinomycetota > Acidimicrobiia > Acidimicrobiales > DATLFN01. The sequence continues at coordinate 422 of JBOGHR010000736.1, read as the reverse complement.
GCGAGGTGATCGCCGAGACCGGCGACGCGTCGGTGGGCGAGGAGGAGACGGCGGCGTGACCAGGCGCCGCCGGGGCCGCAGGCAGGGTCCGCCTCCCGACGCCTTCTGGGGCCGGGCCGACGATCGGCCGCCGCCGCCGCCCGTCCTCCCCACCCGCGACCCGGCCGCCATCCCCCGCTCGCTGGGCGACCCGCCGCTGTCGGCCAAGCCGGGCCAGGCGCAGCACCACCTGTCGGTGGTCTACGAGGAGGCGGTGAAGGCGGCGACCGCCCTGGCCGCCGCCAACGGGCTGCTCGACACCGGCGCAGCCGGCGAGCCCGACGACGGGTAGGCCGGGCGGCCCCGGACGCGCCCGGTCCGGGCGGATGGACGCCGCTCCGATCCCGGCGCCGGCGTGGCCGTCGCACCGGCCCCCCTAGGGT
>JBOGHR010000735.1:0-5362 GCA_050744905.1 Acidimicrobiales bacterium | reverse complement strand
CCCGGCGCTGGTCGGCGAGGGCGGAGGCGAAGGCCCGCACGGCACGGTCGACGACGTCGGCGCCGACCCGGTCGGCGGCGAGAAGCCCGGTCGTGTAGATCTGGGGCCCGAACGGGATGGCCCGCACCGGTACCCCCGCCCGCTGCCGGATGACGGCCACCGCCTCCTCCCAGGACCCCACGACGTCCACCTCGCCAAGAGCGAGCGACGGACGGCGGCCGAGCGCGTCCGGCCCGACGTGCACACAGGGGCCCACGCCCAGGTACGCCAGGCCGGCCCGGTACTCGGCGTCGAACCAGGCCGCGGTGCTGCACGCCACCCGGGCGCCGGCCAGGTCCGCCGGCGCCCACCGCCGGGAGCCCACCGGCACGAAGGCGGCGAGCGGGCTGCGCTGGTGGAGGACGGCCACGAAGCGGGCGGCGACCGGTCGTCCGGCCCGGGCCCGGGCGGCCAGCAGGTAGTGCACGCTGCCCAGGGCCAGCTCCGCCCCGCCGCCGGCCAGCGCCGCCACCCCATCGGGACCGCCACCGAGGGGGTCCACCAGCTCGACCCGGAGCCCGTGCTCGGCGAAGCGACCGCTCGCCGCTGCCGCGAACAGCGGCAGGTGCAGGCCCGGCTGTCAGGTGGGGCAGAACAGGGCCAGGCGGACGACGTCGCCGGCGGGTGCGGCGCTCACGGGGCCGTTCCCGCTACCGGGGCACGGCGGCCATCCCCACCACTCCCGCCGACAGCCGGTTGCCGGCCAGGCTCCCGAGGAACGGGACGCGGCCGAACGAGAACACGCCCCCGTCGGCTGCGGTGAGCCAGTAGCCCGTGCCGCTGGCGATGGGCGCCATGGCGGTGATGGGCTGGTTGAGCCGCATGCCGCCGGCGGAGCCGAAGAACCCGGCGTCGCCGAAGGCGAACACCCCGCCGTCGGTGGCCGTCATCCAGTAGCCCCGGCCGCTGGGGGTGGCCGCCATGGCCAGCACCGGTTGGTTGAGGGCCCGGTCGCCGGTGGAGCCCAGGAACCCGGCGTCGCCGAAGGCGAAGATCCCGCCGTCGGCGGCCACCAGCCAGTACCCGCCCCCGGTGGGCGTGGCGGCGCCCCCGACGATGGGCCGGTTGAGGCTGAGCCCGCCGGCGGAGCCGAAGAACCCTGCGTCGCCGAAGGCGTACACGCCCCCGTCGCTCCCCACCAGCCAGTACCCCTGGCCGGTGGGAGTGGGCAGGAGGGCGACGATCGGGGCGTTGATCCGCTTGCCCCCGGTGCCGCCCTTCTGGGGGGCGTCGCCGAAGGCGTGGACGGTGCCGTCGAAGGCCACCACCCAGTAGCCCTTGCCGGTGGGCGTGGGTGCCAGGGCGACGACGTTGCGGGCGCCGGTGGCCGAGCCCAGGAACGGGGCGTCGCCCAGGGCGTACACGGCGCCGTCGGACCCGGCCAGCCAGTAGCCGCGCCCGCCGAAGGGGGCCGGCTTCTCCAGGACCCACAGGCCGGAGTTGATGTCGCTGATCACGATGTGGGTGGGGGTGTAGTCGACGCCCACCACGAAGGCCTTGGCCGGGAAGGTGCCGGTGGGGTCGGGCCGGTCGGGCGGCACGAACGAGCCGATCTCCACCGGCTGGCCGCTGCCCAGGTCGAGGATGCGCACGCCGTCGCTGTTCCACGCCACGTAGGCGCGGTCGCCCTCCACCACCGCGTGGTGCACCGAGTAGATGCCCCGCGGGTCGGGCGGCGGCATCTGCAGCGAGCGGGGGGTCTTGTAGTGGGCGACCTCGCCGGGGGCGGCGGGGTTGGTGACGTCGATCATGCGCAGGCCGCCCCACTCGCCGGGGAGGTCCTTCATGGCGCCGAACACCCGCTGGCCGCCGGTGCACTTCCCGGTGGCCGGGTCGATGGCGGGGCACATGGTGTTGCGGATGGCGTCGCCCGCCGGCCGCTTGATCTGCATCCCGGGGATGGACACGTCGCCGGTGAGGGCGCCGTTCTGGTCGGTGGGCTCCCGGGGCGTCCCCGTGGGGGGGAAGCCGGCCACCGCCTCGGAGTCGAGGGCGGAGCGGGCCACGAGGACCACGCCGAGGGCGCCGTCGTCCTGGGCCCGTCGGACGCGGCTGTTGAACGTGCACCCCTGGGTGGGCAGGTTGGGCTGCGTGGGCGGGTCGGGAGCGACGTCGGCGAACATGATCTTGCCCGCCGGGTCGTCCAGGTAGGGGTCGGCCGCGATGCTGGAGCCCGCCACCCGGGGCCGCTCGGGGCATCCCTTGCCGACGTAGGCCAGCTCGCCCCGCACCTCGCCGCCCGGTCGCATGTGGATCTGGCTGACGTACTTCTGGTCGAAGGCGGTGAACAGGTCCGAGCAGCCGAGCTTGGCGCCGGCGATGCTGGCCGGGGAGTCGACCACGAAGGCCGACGTCGGCCACCACCAGTCCTCGTCGGCCAGCAGCGCCAGCTCCCGGCCGGCGACCCGGGCGGTGGCCGCGTGGGCGGCCTGGCCCTCGATCATCCAGTCGGCCGGGTAGTTCCAGTGGCCGACCGTGGCGGGGTTGGCCAGGTCGGTGATGTCGACCACGAACATCCCGCCGTCGAGGTAGGGGACGTAGAGCTTGGTGCCGTCCGAGCTGAACGCCGGCGACCGGCTGCCGGCGCGGGGGTAGCAGCCGTGGTTCAGGTCGACCTCCGGCGCGTCGGCCAGCGGCGGCCAGGTGCCGAGCTGGGTGGGGTCGGCGGGGTCGGTGACGTCGACGATGCGGATGTCGGTGGCCGGCGTGTTGCGGCCGGTGCCGTCGGGCCGGCCGGAGACGGACAGGATCCGGCCGTCGGCGATGCGGCGCAGCTCGATGGAGAACTGGTCCTGGGCGCAGCGGGCCTCGCTCCCGTCCGGCGGGCGGGCGCAGCCCAGGGCCTCGGGGTCGAAGTTCTCGAAGTCCGCCAGGTAGCGCCCCAGGAGCCGGGGCCGGGACGGGTCGGTGACGTCGTAGTAGGCGACGCCCCGGTGGGCGAAGCTGCCCGGCTGGACGACGCCCAGGGTGCGGAAGGTGATGGGGTCGTAGAGGCATGAGGCGTAGGCGATGGCCACCAGGGCGCCGGTGAACGCCGGGGTGCTCACCTGTAGGGCGTCCACGTCCCGCGCCGCCTGGCCGTCGGGCACCGGGATGGTGGACGCCACCCGCGGGTTGGCCGGGTCCGAGAGGTCGACGACCTTGACGGGCACGGTCACGCACGGTGGGGCGATGTTCAGCGAGGCCACCGTGGTGTTGGCGCCCTGCATGGTGTTCATGGGGGTGGCGCCGGCGGCGACGACGGCGGTGTTGCCCACGACGGCCACCTCGCCGTTCAGGCCCTGGCCGCCGAGGTCGCTGTAGCCGACCACCTTCACGCCGGCGGCCTCGCCGCCGGGCGGGACGGTCGACGCCGGCGTCTGGGCGGCGCCGACGCCGGGCAGGCCGGGGACGGACGCGACGAGCACGAGGCCCACCGCGGCGGCCATCGCCCGCCGGGGCCGGCGGTGTCGGGTCGGGATGTTGCTACGCCTGGTCATCACTGCCTCCACCCGTTTCCCCGCGCCGTGCCGGCGAGCCGGGGGTCGTTGCCGTGTGCATGGTCCGCCGCCCGGGCGGTCATCGCAGGAACGGGGCGAGGCCGACGACGGGCTGCACCAGGTTGAGGTGCCCGAGGGAGCCGAAGAAGCCCGCTCCCCCGAACGAGAAGACGCCGCCGTCGGCGGCCGCCAGCCAGTAGGCCGAGCGGGACCCTCCCGGCCCGACCGCCACCATGGGGCTGCGGAGGGCGAGGGCTCCGGTGGACCCGGAGAACTCGGCGTCGCCGAAGGCGAACACCCCGCCGTCGGACGCCGCCAGCCAGTACCCCACGCCCGAGGGGGTGGCGGCCAGGCCCACCACCGGCCGGTTCAGGACGATGGCCCCGGTGGAGCCGTGGAAGCCGGCGTCGCCGAAGGCGAACACCCCACCGTCGGAGGCCACCAGCCAGTACCCGTCGCCCGAGGGGGTGGCGGCCATGCCCACCACCGGCCGGGCCAGGCGCAGGTGGGTGGCCGACCCGTGGAACAGGGCGTCGCCGAACCCGAAGACCCCGCCGTCGGCGGCGGCGATCCAGTACCCGGCCAGCGACCGGGGCAGCAGGGCGCGCTCCACGTCGGCCCCCACGTTGTCGCCCTCGCCCTCCTCGCCGTCGTCGGCCCGGCCGTCGCGGGTCACCGTCACCCGGTTGACCCGCTCGGTGTAGTCGACCTCGTCGTCGCCCGGCCCACCCCGCATGACGTCGGCGCCCGTGGCCGCCGCCTCCTCGTCGAACCGGTCGGCACCGGCCCCGCCGTCCATCACGTCGTCGCCGGCGCCGCCGACCAGGGTGTCGTCGCCTCCGCCGCCCTCCATCACGTCGTCGCCCTGCATGCCGGCGATGCGGTTGCCCAGGTCGTTGCCGACCAGGGTGTCGTCCCGGGGGCTGCCGACGACGTCCTCCACCTGGCCGTCGGCGTCCACGTTGTCGCCCTCGCTGGGCCCGCCGGTGGGGACGCCGAAGGCGCCGTCGTCGGCGACGCCGTTCAGGCTGACGCGCACGGCGTCGTCGCGGTGCTCGTAGGTGACGGTGTCGGTGCCCGGGCCGCCGTTGATGACGTCGGCGCCGTTGGGGACGCCGAGGCCGTGGCGGAAGGTGTCGTCCCCGGCCCCGCCGCTCTCCACGTCGTCGCCGAAGCCGCCGTCGATGGTGTCGTCGCCGTCCCCGCCGTCGATGGTGTCGTCGCCGTTGCCGCCGTTGATCGTGTCGTCGCCCGCGTTCCCGTTGACCGTGTCGCCGCCGTCCCCGCCGTCGATGGTGTCGTCGCCGGCGCCGCCGTTGAGCGTGTCGCCGCCGCCCTCGCCGTTGACGGTGTCGTTGCCGGCGCCGCCCGTCACGTCGTCGTTCCCGGCGCCGCCCGTGAGGGTGTCGGCCCCCCCGCCGCCGGTGACGGTGTCGTTCCCCCCCTGCCCGTTGATCGTGATGGGGGCGGTGGCGCCCAGGGCGGCGCCGGTGGCCGAGCCGCCGCCCCCGCTCAGGGCGTCGTCCGCTGAACCCGGCGAAGGGCGGCGTCGGCACCGACATCACCATGACCGGCTCCAGCTTCTCGGCCGACGCCACGGTCGTGAAGGTGTGGTGGGGCGGGGTGGGCAAGCAGCTCCTCACGACGACCAGCGTGGCCAGCGACCGCACCATCAAGGTCGGCTTCAAGGTTCCGGACGTGGCCGGCGGCAACCACGTCGTGAGCGCCACCCAGCACGGTGCCGACGGCGTGTCGATCGGCAACCCCTCGAACGCCACCTTCCGCGTCGAGGCCCCCGGGTCGACGGCGCAGGCGCCCAACCTCCAGGGCTCGGCCCAGGAGGC
>JBOGHR010000734.1:0-1567 GCA_050744905.1 Acidimicrobiales bacterium | reverse complement strand
GCCCGCACCGGCCCCGGGGGCGGCCCCCTCCCGCCGGGCGCCCGGGGGTCGAGGGCGCGTCCACGCCGCCGTCCTACCCCCGGGAGGCGGCCTCCACCAGCCGGTCGAGGTCCTCCCGGCGCAGTTCGCCGACGTGGCGGTCCACCAGCACCCCGGCCCGGTCGACGGCCACGGTGACGGGCAGGCCCGGCCGGGAGCCCACCCCGTAGTCCTCGGCGATGCGCCCGCCGGGGTCCGCCAGCGCCGGCCAGGTGGCCTGCTGGTCGCGCATGAAGGCCCGGGCCGCCTCGGCCGTGTCGTCGAACACCACGCCCAGCACGGTGACCTCCTCGCCGTGGACCGCCTTCAGCAGCGGGAACTCCCGTCGGCACGGCACGCACCACGACGCCCAGAAGTTGACGAGCACGGGCCGGCCCCGGAAGTCGGCCAGGCGCACGGTACGGCCCTCCAGGTCGGTCGCCTCGAACGCCGGGGCGGCACCGGGCGGCGCCTCCTCCTCGCCCGCCGGGCGCAGGGCCAGGGCGCCGAGCACGGCCACCAGCGCCATCCCGGCGGCGGCCGCAGCCGCCCGCCGACCACCGGTCACGTCCCGGGGGCGGGAGGGGTGGGCTCGGCGGGCGCCGGCTCGGTTCGCGCCAGCTCGCGCTCGACGTCGGCCCACGTGAGCACGCCGTCGCCGGCCTCCCGCTGGTCGCGGGCGTACCACCGGAAGAAGATGACGACGATCACCGACCACAGGAGCAGCCCGGCGTAGACCTTCATCATGGCCCCGGCCAGGCGCTGGTCCTCCAGCGCGGAGATGGCGAACGGCCGCGGCACCTCCCCGTAGAACGGGTACAGGAGGCCCTCGCCGAAGGTCAGGAACGACGCCGGGATGGTGGGGATGATGGACTGCACGAACACGTAGGCCATGCGGGCGCCGGGCGAGAGGCGGGGCAGCTCGGGAAGCTGGTTGACCACCGGGAACCACATGAGCGCCGCGCTGGTGAAGATCACCGCGTGCACGCCCAGGTGCAGCGGGTGGTTGCGCACCGACGCCTCCACCACCAGGGGCCAGTGGGTCACCACCGTCACCAGGTTGAAGGCGACCGCCGCCGGCAGCGGCCGGGCCAGCCTGGTCATCACGAACCGCACGAGGCGGCCCCGGGCCGCCCACCGCAGAAGCCACCCGGGCAGGCCGAGCAGGAGCAGGGGGGCGGCGATCAGCGTGAAGCCGATGTGCTGGAACATGTGCACGCTGAACAGGTAGTGCTCGCCGATGTCGTGCACCGGCCAGTCGGCGTGAGCCCACAGGGCGGCCAGGCCCAGGCAGAACAGGGTGACCTGCCGCCGGGTGGCCACCGGCTGGCCGGCCGGGACCTGGGACGGGCCGACCCGGCGCAGCGCCAGCCAGTACAGCGCGCCGAGCCCGGCCACCAGCGCCCACACGTCGGCGTGGGCGTGCCACTCCCACCCGGAGACGCCGGCGTGGGCCACCAGCATCAGCGCCCCCGCCCCACCCGCCCGGCCGCAGCACCGCCGGCTCGCCGAGCAGGCTCCGCTCGCGACGGCGACCTCGCGCTCCGCT
>JBOGHR010000733.1:0-2411 GCA_050744905.1 Acidimicrobiales bacterium | reverse complement strand
GTGCGGAACGGGCCGTGGGTGCGGGCCCATCGCCGCACGAGCTGGGCCAGGGCGTCGGGCACCGGCTCCAGGAACGCCTCGGGCACGCCGGGGGGCGTCGCCACGCCCAGGGCGTCGCGGTAGCGGCCGGCGTCCTCGGCGGCTATCAGGCGGGGCTCACCGGCCACCCGCACCTCCACCGCCCGGCGGTCCCGCACCACGTCGGCGGCGAAGGGCTGCCGGCAGCGGGCGTCCAGCTCCTCGGCCGACAGGTCGCCCAGGCGCCGCAGCAGGTCGTGGGCGGCGTCGGCGGTGGGCGCCCACCGCCGCTGGTCGAGGGCCTGCAGCTCGGACTCCAGCTGGGCCAGGGCAGCGGGGTCGATCAGCTCCCGCAGCTCGTCGGAGCCCACCAGCTCGGCCAGCATTCGCCGGTCCAGGGTGAGCGCCTGGGCCCGCCGCTCGGCCAGGGGGGCGTCGCCCTCGTACATGAACGAGGCCACGTAGGAGAAGGCGAGCGAGGACGCGAAGGGCGACGGGGAGGAGGTGTCGACCGACGTCACCCGCACCCTGCGGGCCCGCACGTCGGCCATGAGCGCCACCAGGGCGGGCAGGTCGAACACGTCCCGCAGGCACTCCCGGTAGGTCTCCAGCAGGATCGGGAACGACCCGTAGTTGCGGGCCACCGCCAGCAGGTCCGCCGCCCGCTGGCGCTGCTGCCACAGGGGCGTGCGCGACCCCGGCCGGCGCCGGGGCAGGAGGAGGGCGCGGGCGGCGTTCTCCCGGAACCGCGAGGCGAACAGCCCCGACGAGGCGACCTCGCCCACCACCAGCTCCTCCACCTCCTCGGGGTCGAGGACCACGGCGTCGGCCGGCGGCGCCTCGTCGGCCTCGGGCAGGCGCACCACGATCCCGTCGTCGGACCAGATGGCGTGCACCTCGACGTCGAGGCGGCGGCGGATGTGCGCCTCGACGGCGAGGGCCCACGGGGCGTGCACGCGGGCGCCGAAGGGCGAGAGCACGCAGATGCGCCAGTCGCCCAGCTCGTCGCGGAACCGCTCCACCACCACCTGGCGGTCGGTGGGCAGCACGCCGCCGGTGGCGGCCCGCTCCTCGTCGAGGTAGGCGCGCAGGTTGCGCACGGCCAGCGGGTCGAGGTGGTGGCGGCGGGCCAGGTCGCCGTCGTCGAGGCCGTCGACCTCCCGCAGGAAGGCGCCGACGGCCCGCCCCAGCTCGTAGGGCCGCCCCACCGAGTCGCCGTGCCAGAACGGCATCTTGCCGGGCACGCCGGGCGCCGGCGTGACGATCACCCGGTCGCGGGTGATCTCCTCGATGCGCCAGGTGGTGGCCCCCAGCACGAAGGTCTCGCCGGCCCGGCTCTCGTACACCATCTCCTCGTCCAGCTCGCCCACCCGCGAGCCGTCGGGGGTGAAGACGCCGAACAGGCCGCGGTCGGGGATGGTGCCGCCGCTGGTGACGGCCAGCATGCGCGCACCGGGGCGGGCCCGCAGGGTGCCGGCCACCCGGTCCCACACCAGGCGGGGGCGCAGCTCGGCGAACTCGGTGGACGGGTAGCGCCCGGCCAGCATGTCGAGCACCCCCTCCAGCGCCTCCCGGCTCAGCTCGGCGAAGGGGTAGGCCCCGGCCACCACCGCCGCCACCTCGTCCACGGTGAGGTCCTCCACCGCCACCATGGCCACGATCTGCTGGGCCAGCACGTCGAGCGGGTTGCGGGGGACCGAGGTCTCCTCGATGAGCCCCTCGGTCATGCGCTGCGCCACCACGGCCGCCACCAGCAGGTCGCCGCGGAACTTGGGGAACAGCCGGCCCTTGGACGGCTCGCCCACCCGGTGCCCGGCCCGCCCGATGCGCTGCATGCCGGCCGCCACCGACGGCGGCGCCTCCACCTGCACCACCAGGTCGATGGCGCCCATGTCGATGCCCAGCTCCAGCGACGAGGTGGCGACCAGGGCGGGCAGCTTGCCGGCCTTGAGGGCGTCCTCCACCTCCAGGCGCTGCTCGCGCGCCACCGAGCCGTGGTGGGCCCGCACCAGCTCCTCGCCGGCCAGCTCGTTGAGCCGCCCGGCCAGGCGCTCGGCCAGCCGGCGGGAGTTCACGAACACCAGCGTCGACACGTGCCGGCGCACCAGGTCGAGCAGCACGGGGTGGACGGCCGGCCAGATCGACGACCGCACCTCGGGGTCGCCGGCCGCCGGCCCGCTCATGACCACGTCGTCGGGGTCGCCGGTGCCGAGCGGCCTGCCCAGCTCGCCCATGTCCTCCACCGGGACCACGACCTCCAGGTCGAGGGCCTTGCGGCTCCCGGCGTCGACCACGGTGACGGGCCGGGGGCGTCCGTCGGGCGCCCGGCCGCCCAGGAACCGGGCCAGCTCCTCCAGCGGCCGCTGGGTGGCCGACAGCCCGATGCGCTGCGG
>JBOGHR010000732.1:0-2420 GCA_050744905.1 Acidimicrobiales bacterium | reverse complement strand
CAACCAGACCGTGCCCAACCTGGTCCTCGCCAAGGTCGGCCCGGATGGGAAGGTGGCCGTCTACAACAACGCGGGCACGACGCACGTCGTGCTCGACGTGGTCGGCTGGTTCGGCGCCGAGGGAGTGGCAGCCGGCGACCGCTACATCCCCCTGCCGCCTGCTCGCATCCTCGACACCCGTACGGGGGGCGCCCCGGTCGGTCCCGGTGCGACCGTCCCGGCGGCCGTGACCGGCGTCGGCGGCGTCCCGGCGAGCGGCGTGTCGGCGGTGGTGCTCAACGTGACCGTCACCCAGCCGACGGCCGAGGGCTACCTGACCGTGTACCCGAGCGGCATGGCCCGGCCGGTGGCGTCGAACCTGAACTTCCATCCCGGCCAGACCGTCCCCAACCTGGTCGTGGCCAAGGTCGGCACCGACGGCAAGGTGGCGCTGTACAACAACCTGGGTGCCAGCCACGTGGTCCTCGACGTGGTGGGCTGGTACTCGACCCCGTAAGGGTCAGGAGATCCAGCCGGCCACGTCGACCACGATGTGGGCCTCGCTCGACGTGTACACGGTCACGCCGCCGCCCAGGCCCAGCTGCACCACCACCAGGTTGGGCCGGGTCTCCCCGGCGGCGAAGTTGAGGTCCGAGGCCAGGGGCCTGGGGATGGCGGCCGGTGAGATGGTGAGGTGGCCGGCGGCGGTGGGCTGGGTGATGGTGACGTTGAGGACGGCGGCGCGCGCACCCGTGGGCGGCACCCCTCCCCGCCCGGCGACCTGTCGATGCTGCCGCCGGCGGCGACGCGGAAGGGGAACTCGGCCATCCGGGTGTCGTGGACGCGGACGGGCACCAGGGGGGTGTAGACGCCCACCGTCCCCGCCGCCGTGGCGTCGGTGTACGAGCCGTTCACGTCGACGACCACGTCGGTCCCACCGGCGTTGTTGTAGATCGTCACCCGGCCCCCCGCCCCCAGCTTCACCATGATCCGGTTCGACACCGTGTCGCCCCCGGTGAAGTTCAGGTTCGAGGCCAGCGGGCGGGGGACCCCGGACGGGTGGACCGTCACGTAGCTCGTCGCCGTCGTGTTGGTGGCGGCGACGTTGACCACCACTCCTGACGCGCCCGTGACCGGCACGCCTCCGCGGCCGGCGACCTGCAGGTCGAGGATGGCGCCCGGGCCGAGCCGCACTCCACCGCCCACGCCGGTGCGGGTGTCGAAGATGCGGGCCGGTACCACCGGCGAGAAGCGGCCCTCGTTGCCGGCGACCGACGTGGAGTACCAGCCGGCCACGTCGGCGATCACATGGGTCGTGCCGACGGAGTTGAGCATCGACACCTTGCCCTTGGCGCCGACCTTGACGATCACGAGGTTCGGGATCGTCTGGCCGGGACTGAAGTTCAGGTTCGAGGCCAGCGGTACCGGCCGGCCGGCGGGAAGACCGTCAGGTGACCATGTCCGGTCGGCTGGGTGACGGTGACGTTGACCGCCACCGCGGTCACGCCCGTGGAGGGCACCCCGCCCCGCCCGGTGACCTGCATGTCGACCGTCGACCCGGGGCCGACCGGCCCAGCGATGCCTCCGGTCCCGGTCCGGGTGTCGAGGATGCGGGCCGGCGTGAGCGGGGTGTAGCGACCCCGGGGCTCGGTGATCTCGAAGACGTTCAGCCGGACGTTCTCGCCGTTCCAGGCGCCGGAGACGGCGAAGAGGCGGGTGCCCTCGGCGCTGAATGCCAGTGCCCGCCGGTAGACGATGTTGTCCGTGTCCCCGAGGTCGAAGGTGAACAGCCTGGCCTCGGGATGGCCGGTGCGGAAGACGTCGACGTCGTGGTCGTAGGTGCCGTCGTTGGCCGCGGCGCAGAAGGCCCCCATTGGCCGCGGTGGTCTCGACGGCGACGGGATAGTTCCGGGTCGGGTACACGATCCCGTGGGGCTCGAGCGGGTCGACGGTGAAGGTACGGATCTCATAAGGCCAGCCCGACGCCAGGGCGAACGTCTTCCCGTCCGGGAGGACTGCGCCGTCGGCACCGTTGCTGTTGTCCGTCCGCAGGCTCTCCATGAAGACGGGGGCCCCGCTCGACACGTCGAGGCGCACGACGGTGGCCGGGCTGAGGCCGGTGTCCATGCCCAGCAGGACGCCGGGGTCGGTGGGGCTGGTGAAGAGGTGCGGGCAGTAGTAGAGGTCCGGGATGTCCGGGTAGGTGAGGATCTCCTCGGTCGCCGGGTCGATGGACACCCGGGTGTCGGTCCTCTCTGCGGCGCCAGGCAGGTGTGGGACCGCCGCCACCCGTGTGTGTCGACGCCGTCGAGGAGGACCTTGAGCCTGGCGTCAGCGGGGCGGGACCCGCACGACCACGACGGCCATGTCGTCGGCTGGCTGGCCGGCGACGAACCGGCGGGCGGCCTGCTCGACCGCGCCGGCGATCTCCTCGGCGGTGA
>JBOGHR010000731.1:0-7009 GCA_050744905.1 Acidimicrobiales bacterium | reverse complement strand
CCTACATCGTGTGGACGCGCAAGGTGGCTCAGCGCACCGTGACCAAGGTCCTCACCGAGGAGCAGCTAGCCGCCTTCCAGCCGCTGCTCGACAACAGCCAGCGCCTGCGGGCCCTCGTGGCAGAACTCCACGAGCTCACCCTCGCGATAGTCGAAACCGAACTCAGCCGCCCCAAGCGCTAAGCCGAACCCGGCCAGCCCCACGCCCCAAGAAGTGCGAAAGTCCACTAGGAGTGACTACGCAGCCAGCGGGATGACCTCGTTCGCGTAGCGGGCTTCGTGGACCCGGTGTCGTTCTTTGTCCAGGTGGAACCGCCAGTAGTCGTCGAAGTCACCGTTGCAGCACACCGCCCGCAGCTTCAAGACCGCCTCGGCGCCCTCGACACTCCAGCGAGCTCCGGTGATGTCCATGCGGTCGGCCACCAGGTATCGGCACGTGCCCTCGATCACCCCGGTGGCGATGGGCCAGCCGGCGGCGAGGGCGGCCGGGTAGTCGAGGTAGGCAGCCTTGTTGACCAGGTACCTGGCGCAGTCATCGGCCTTCTTGCGCTTCGCCGTGGCGAGCCCGGCGGTGGTGGCCCGCCGCCGGATGCCGGCGGCGACGTCGGTCGCCTTGCCCTCGAGCACGGCCAGGGCCCGGCCCCGTACCCACTCCTCGGCCGCCGCGTCGCCCTCGGCGAAGAAGCACCACACCGCCCCCCACAGGTACTCCAGCACATGGATGAGGTCGACCACGACGGCGACGTTCACCTTTCGCTTCCCGGCTTCGGCTTCGATGCGCTCGATCTGGTGGCAGTTGCCATCCACCAGGGCCACCCAGCGGCGCTTGTGCTCGGGGTCACGGCGCTCGGTCTCGTCGAAGACCCGGCCGATCACGGTGGCGGCGTCGTCGGCCACACTGGCCGTCACCCACTTGGCCTTGGCCCGGGGCGCCGGCGCTGGGTTCTCACCGCCCTTCGAGGCCAGCACGTCGGCCGGGCTGCGGGGAACAGGGGCGAGGTCGTAGACGGCGCCCACCTCGGCCATGCGCTTGCGGTTGCGCTTCTCTCCTTTGGACAGGCGGGACTCGAGCTTGTTGGTGGCCGCCGCGGCCGCCTTCTCGGTGGCCGGGCGCAGCGCGTCGGGGCGCATCACGATGCCCTTGCCGTCCACGGAGACCACCAGCACGTCGTCGCTGGCTCCGGGCTCGGGGGCGCGGGCGTCGTAGAAGTCCCCGACGTCGGCCGCCGCGCTGGCGGCGAGTTGCTCCACCTGGCGCTTGGCCACCGCCACCCCGGTGGCCCGGCCGACCGCCTCGGCGGCGGCGTCGTAGGAGCCCCGGGTCGACTCGACCGCGGCCAGGCGGCGCAGGCCGTGGGAGTGGCGCTCGGTGGGAAGGTTCAGCGCTGCGTCGGCCGGGTGCAGGTTCGCCGCCCCCCGATGGCGATAGGCCAGACGCTGGATCACCACCGTGCCGAACACGGTGGTGAGCCTGCGGGCGTGGCCCGTCTCCACCGAGGGTCGGTCGGTGCCCTCAGCGTCGACGACGGCCTCCAGGCGAGGCTCGCGCTCGGCGCGGAGGTCCAGGTGGTCCTGGTAGAGCAGGCGGAGCAGCTCCCGGCCCTGGGTGCCGAGGCTGTCCTCCAGCTCGCTGTGGCTGAGGGCGCCAGCCCCGTCGCCGTCGAGGAAGGCGACGATGTGATCGAACTGTGACCTGCTGCGAGCGAAGGCACCCTCGTACGTGCTGTGCTGCATCGGCTCCTCCCGTGGACGAGGCCGGACATCCCGGCTGTCCCTACAGCGTCTACGCTGTAGGGATTGGCGACGCGGATGGTCGCAGGGAGGGAACGGAGGGCCGATGCCCAGGTCCAACTCGCAGAAGAGGCCCTGGGAGGCGACCCGCCGAGGCCTCGCCGAGGAGCTGGGCAGGATCGACGGCGTGCTCCCCGGCAGCGTGGTGGTCCGACGGATGCGCTGCGGCAAGGCGGCCTGCGCATGCAAGGGTGACCCGCCCGCCCTTCACGGCCCTTACATCCAGTGGACCCGGACGGTCGACGGCAAGACCGTCACCCGGCTCTTGAGCGAGGAGCAACTCGCCCGTTACCGGCCCTGGTTCGACAACGCCCGGCGCGTCAAGGAGCTCGTCGCCATGCTGGAGATCGCGTCGGTGCATGCGCTCGAAGCCGAGCGCCAGCTCCAGCGGGCGGCGGTGGCGAAGGCCCCAGCTCGCCAACCAAGGCGTCCATCCGCCTCATAACGCTGCCGGGCCCTGGAATCTCCCACCACGCACGGACGAATGAGAGGTCCGTCGTTCACTTGCCGGTGGAGAACCCCTGGTCAGCGCCCTCGAGATGGTCCCTCCAGGGGAGCCGCACCCCTCTCAATACGCAGGTCAACCCGAGCCCGGGTCCAACGACGACCCGATCAGTTTCGCGGCGTCCTGGTCCCGAGCCGGCACCCACGCTGCGTACGTGCTGAGCGTGACGTTCGGGTTGGCGTGCCCGAGGCGGCCGGCGACGGTGCGGACGTCGACGCCGCCGGCTATGAGCTGGGTGGCCACAAAGTGGCGAAGGTCGTGTAGCCGGAGACCCTCGAGGCCCGCCCGGCGGGTGAGCCGCTTGAAGCGATGGGTAACGATGGTCGGATGCCAGGGCCGGGAGCCGTCGACCTCGGCCGAGAAGACATACGCATCCCGAGCCAGCCGGCCCTTGCAGACCCCAACCCGTTCCAGCTGGCGGTCACGGTGGGCTTCCAGGGCAGCGACCGTGCCAGCGTCGATCGACACCCGCCGCCGGCTCGAGGCCGTCTTCGGGTAATCGCGCTCCACTGGGCCCTGGTCGGTCACGATGACTGCTCGGTGAACGGCGACGGTGCCGACTTCGAGGTCGATCGCCGACCAGCGAAGGCCGCACACCTCCCCGCGACGCGCTCCCAGCGCAGCGGAGAGGCGAAGGAAGGTGGCCCAATCGGGGTCGAGCTCTTCCGCTATCTCGATCAGGCGCCGGGCATCCTCCACAGGTGGCGGCTTCGGGCTCGGCCGGGGAACACCCGGAGGCTTGGCGTGTAGCGCGGGGTTCTCGGCGATCCACTGCCAACGGACGGCTTGGCCGAGTGCCAAGCGGAGCAAGGTGTGGACCTTCCTCACTGTTGCCGGCGACAGGGCCCGCCCACCCTTTCCGCCGCCGAGGAGAAGCTGGGGGTAGAACCGGTCGAGATCCCACGCCCGCAGCTTGGCCAACGGCACCGCCCCGAGGCCGACAACCAAGACGTCATGCTCGGCGAGGACATCGGTCCGGGGACGGAGGTATCGGTCGAGCACGCCGGCGAACTCGGTCCGAGTGTTCGGCTGAAGGCTAGGCGCCGCCTGGTTGAACCAGTCACGGCACACGTCGGCGACGGTGACTGCGCTGGTGCCGTGGTGCCGCCCTTGGCCCAGCTCCACCAGCAAGCGGGAAAGGGCGTCGTGCGCCTCACGCTTCGTGCCACCAATCGTCCTGGTGATCTGCCGGCGCCGACCGGTCACCGCGTCGGGGCCGGCGTCCACCCGAATGCGCCACGACTTGCCCCGACGCTCGACCGATCCACGCACGCTGGACACGGTAACTCAGAAATCCGTGACCATCCGTGACCATCGGGCTCTGCCCTACTCGGGCTCACAGGAACTAAATGGCCTCTTACCTGCGGTTTTCCTTGCAGCCCCAACGGGATTCGAACCCGTGTCGCCACCTTGAGAGGGTGGTGTCCTAGGCCTCTAGACGATGGGGCCGTACCCCGCCGGCTCCCGCCGGCGGCAGCTCGGGGGGGAGGACTCGAACCCCCAATGACAGGGCCAGAACCTGTAGTGTTGCCGATTACACCACCCCCGAACGGGCGTCCCGCAGGTTAGCCGCTGCCCGGCACCGCGGTCGACGCCACGGCAGGTGCCGGCCGAGGCGGTGAGGCCGACGTCTTGATCCCCGCCACCCGCCGGAACCCGAAGAGGCGCCCGGCGGCGACGGCCACCGTCTCCCTCCCCAGGTACGGGAGCTTCTCGGCACCCGAGATGGGCGAGCCCGGCGCCGGCGAGGTGAACCCCTCCAGCCCCAGCTCGTCGGCGATGGCGGCGATGCGGGCGGCGTGGAAGCCGTCGGACACGAGCAGCACCCGGGTGATCCCGCGCTGCTTGAGGAAGCCGGCGGCCGCCGCCAGCTGCTGCCACGACGACCGGCCCTGGACCTCGCGCAGGATGGCGGGCTCGGGGACGCCGTGGCGGGCGAGGTAGTCGGCCGACACGGTCGCCTCGGTGAGCCGGTCGCCCTGCCGCTTGCCGCCCGTCACCACCACCCGCTCGGCCAGGCCTCGCCCGTACAGGTCGGCGGCGTGGTCGAGGCGGGCCCGGAGAACGGGCGACGGCCTGCCGTCGTACTGGGCGGCGCCCAGCACCACGATGGCCTGGACCCGGCGGGCCTGGTCGCGCTCGGCCGCTCCCCACACCTGCACGAACGTCACCACCAGGTAGACGCCCAGCGCGCCGACCAGGGCCGCCGCCAGCTTGACGACCAGCCCCAGCCGCAGCACGCGCTCCCGCTACCCGCCCACTCTTGCCAGCGCCGACCGCAGCCGGTCGAGCACCCGCTCCCGGCCGAGCACCGCCATCGACTCGAACAGGGGCGGGCCGACGTCACGACCGGTGACCGCCACCCGCACGGGGAACTGCGCCTTGGCCAGCCCCAGGCCGTGGCGCTCGCCGACGGCGGCGGTGACGTCGTGCAGCGTCGCCGGGTCCCACGGGCACGACCGGTAGGCGTCCAGCGCGCCGGCCAGGACCTCCCGGGCGGCCGCCCCCCGCTCGACCCGCTTCGCCCACGCCTTGTCGTCGACGGGCGGCTCGGCGAGGAAGACGAAGTCCACCATGGTCGGCACCTCGGCCAGCGTGCGCACCCGCTCCTGCACCAGCGGGGCGAGGGCCTCGAACGCCGCCGGCTCGTAGTCCTCCGGCTTCCACGGCCCCCGCTCCAGGAACGGCTGCGACCGGGCGACGAACTCCGACGGGGGCAGGGCGCGCAGGTACTCGCCGTTGAAGTGGAGCAGCTTGCGCTCGTCGAAGAAGGCGGGCGACGAGTTCACGTCCTCGAGCCGGAACCCGGCCACCATCTCCTCGAGGGTCAGGACCTCCCGGTCGCCGCCCGGCGCCCAGCCGAGCAGGACGAGGTAGTTCCGCATGGCCTCGGGGAGCACGCCCAGGTCGCGGTAGTCCTCCAGCGCCACCCGGTGACGGCGCTTGGACAGCTTCTGGCGGCGCTCGTCGACGAGCACGGGGACGTGGGCGAACACGGGAAGGTCGAGGTCGGGGCGCAGCGCCCGGCGCAGCAGCACGTACTTGGGCGTGGTCGGCAGGTGCTCCTCGGCCCGCACCACGTGGGTGACGCCCATGTCGGCGTCGTCCACCACGTTGGCAAGCACGAACAGCGCCGTGCCGTTGGACCGCACGATCACGAAGTCCTCGATGGTGGCGTGGTCGAACGTCGGCGTGCCCCGGATGACGTCCACCACCGTGGTTGACCCCTCGTCGGGCACCCGGAAGCGCAGGGCCCGCCCGGGCCCGGCCGCCAGTCCCCGGTCGCGGCAGAAGCCGTCGTAGCCGGGGACGGCGTTGCCCCGGGTGCGGGCCTCGACCACGTCGCGGGTGCACTCGCACCAGTAGGCCCGGCCCGATCCCAGCAGCGCCTGGGCGGCCGCCTGGTAGAGGTGCGCCCGCCGTGACTGGAAGTAGGGGCCCTCGTCCCAGTCCAGCCCCAGCCACCGCATGGCCGACTGGATGCCCTCTACCCACTCGGGACGGTTCCGCTCGGTGTCGGTGTCCTCGATGCGCAGGATGAACGTGCCGCCCAGGCGGCGGGCCTCGAGCCAGTTGTAGAGCGCGGTGCGGGCGCCTCCGACGTGGAAGTAGCCGGTCGGCGAGGGCGAGAACCGGAGCCGAGCCGTCATGGCCCGCCGGTCGGCCCGCCCCGCGCTGCGCCGGGGCTGCGGTCGGCCGTCACGCCGGGGATCGTAGGTGATGGCGGTCGCCGGTCCCGCCGACTATCACCGCCGGCCGTGGCTCCGCGCCCGGTCAGGCCACGGCGCAGAGCCCGACCAACGTCGGCACCAGCTCGCACCACACCCGGCTCTTGTCGATGTACCCGTCGGCGCCCAACTTGACGGCGTCGAGGAGGGTGTACGGGTCGGGGAACGCCGACACGACCACGATGCGGCTCTCGGGCAGAGCCCGGCGCAGGCGGGGCAGGGCGGCGAACCCGTCCATGCGCGGCATGAGCAGGTCGATCACGACGACGTCGGGCCGGCGCGACTCGGCCAGCTCCAGCGCCTCGGCCCCGTCGGCCGCCTGGCCCACCACGTCGAAGCGGTCGTCGCCGCCGAGGACCACCTCGAGCAGGCCCCGCACCTCCACGTCGTCGTCCACCAGCAGGACGCGCAGCGGCCGGGGCGACCGCTCGGCCTCCCGCCCGAAGTCTGGGGTTGCAGCGATCACGGGTTCTCTCCGATCCGCAAGGCCGGGAACGGCCACTGTGAGTGGTTTTTCGGCACGTGCAGCACCCGCCTGTAGCCCCGGCCGCCGCCGTGGCCGGCGGTGCCGGTTGCCGAGGAAATAATTCGTGGAGCTAAGCGTTTTGGGAGACGATGTCGCCCGTGCCCTCCGACCCCGCTCCCCCCTCGCCCGTCGAGACCGACGCCGAGCTGGCCGCCCGGCTGCGCCTGGCCGTCATGCGCCTCGCCCGGGTGCTGCGCAGCCAGGCGGGCGACGACGTCACCGCCTCCCAGCTGTCGGTGCTGTCGACGCTCGAGCGCCGGGATGGCGCCACCCTGGGGGAGCTGTCCGGCGTCGAGCGGGTGAAGCCGCCCACGATGACCCGCGTCGTCGCGTCCCTGGAGGAGCTGGGCCTGGTGAGCCGCACCGGCGACCCGGCCGACCGCCGGGTGGCCCGGGTGGCGATCACCGCCGCCGGGCGGGCGCTGCTCCAGCGCAGCCGGACCCGCAAGGACGCCTACCT
>JBOGHR010000730.1:0-2576 GCA_050744905.1 Acidimicrobiales bacterium | reverse complement strand
CGGTCGACCCGTTGTCGACCACGATCGGGTCGTACCCCGCCGGCATGCGGCCGAGGACCCAGGGAAGCGCCTCGGCTTCGTCGAGGACGGGGAGTATCACGTCGGGCATGGAGCGAACGTACGGCCTGCCCGTCCGGTGGACAGCCGAATCGTGCTTACGGTTCGCGAAACTCGGTGCCCGCCGACGCGATGGGCGCAGCCTCCGCCCGTACGCTCGAACGGTGCCCGCCCGCCCGTCCCCGTCGACTGAGCCGCGCCGGTCGGCACGGTCCGGCCGGGACGGGTTGCTCCGCATCGGTCCCGGGGCCATGTCGATCCGACGGCGGCGGGTTCGGCGGTGACGGTCGCGGCACGGCATCAGACGTCGCAGGTGGCGGGCGACGCGGCGGTCGAGGACGAGCGCCGGGTCGCCGCCATTCCGGTGGGCGGGGCAGCGGACGACGCCGCGGTGCGACGCGGCCTGGCGGAGATGCGTCAGGACGCGGCCCTTCCGGCCGGGCGCGGGTGGGGCCAAGGGTGGATCGGGCTCGTGCTCTGGGTCGGCCTCGTGGTCGCAGCCGTTCTGGCCGGCGGTGCGGTGCGGGCCGACCCGGATGCCCACATCGGCGCCGCCCCGTTCGTGGGGACGTTGTCCGCCGTGGTGGGCTGGCGGCTCCTGCCGGCGCTCCTCCTCGCCGTCGCCGCCCTCGTCGCCGTGCCTCACCTGGCCGTCCGGTTGAAGTGGCGGGCGTTGCTGGCAGTGTCGGGCGCTGGCACGCTTTCGTGGTCGGTGGCGCTGGCGTGGTCGGACGGCGCCCGGTCGATCACGGCCCCCCTGGCCACCCGGTACGAGTACCTCGCCGCCGTCCCGGCGGTCCGCTCGCCGGGCGCTTTCCTGCGGGGTTTCGTCGAGGCCCTGCCCACCTACCCCACCCACGTGAAGAGCCACCCGCCCGGCATGGTGCTGGTGCTCTGGACGCTCGACCGGCTGGGCCTCGGCGGCGCCGGCCCGGCAACCGTTGTGGTGCTGATCGGCGGCGCGCTGGCCGGGGTGGCTGCCCTCGTCGCCCTGCGGGAGCTGGCCGGGGAAGCGGCGGCCCGGCGAGCCGCCCCATTCGTCGCCATGACGCCGGCCGCCGTGTTCGTGGCCACCTCCTCCGACGCCCTGTTCGCCGGCGTCTCGGCGTGGGGCATCGCCCTGGTGGTGCTGGCCACCGGCCGTACGGGGCGGCGGTCCATCGCGCTGGCGCTCGGCGGCGGGCTCCTGCTCGGCACCACCCTCTTCATGAGCTACGGGCTGGCCCTGCTGCTCGCCGTTCCCGCCGCCACCTGCGCCTATCGGCGCCGGGCCGACGTCGCCACCGTGGCCGCCGTCGCCATCGCCGCTGTCACCCTCGCCTTCGCCGCCGGCGGGTTCTGGTGGCTCGACGGACTGACCGCCGCTCGCGCTGCCTACGCCCGGGGGGCGTCCACCATCCGCCCCTACGGCTACTTCCTCCTGGCCAACCTGGCCGCCTTCGCCGTCATCGTTGGTCCGGCCGCGGCGAGCGCGCTCGGCCGCCTCCGCGATCGGCGGGTATGGCTTCTCGCCGGCGCCACCCTCGTCGCCATCGTGCTGGCCGACACGAGCGGCCTGTCGAAGGGCGAGGTCGAGCGGATCTGGCTGCCGTTCGCCCCCTGGGTCGTCGTGGCCTGCTGTGCCGTCACCACCCGGTCGCGCCCGTGGCTGGCCGCCAACCTGGGCACCGCCGTCACCCTCCAGGTCCTCCTGCGGTCGCCGTGGTGACCGCCGCTCCGACCCGCATCCTCGTGGTGGACGACGACGTCACCGTGGCCGAAGTGCTCACTCGCTACCTGGAGCGGGAGGGGTTCGCTGTCGAGACCGTGGGCGACGGGGAGGCGGCACTCGCCACCGCGGCCGCATCGTCGCCCGACCTGGTGGTGCTCGACATCATGCTGCCCGGGATCGACGGGCTCGAGGTCTGCCGCCGCCTCCGGGCGGCCGGCCCCGCCCACGTCCCCGTCGTGATGCTCACGGCCCGGGGCGACGAGGGAGACCGGGTGGCAGGCCTCGAACTGGGCGCCGACGACTACGTGGTGAAGCCCTTCTCGCCCCGAGAGCTCACGGCCCGGGTCAAGGCCGTCCTGCGCCGCGCCCAGGGTGGGCCCGAGGGGGTGCCGGGCGCCGGCAACCACGTGCTGGGCGGCGGCGAGGTCGAGGTCGACACCGCTTCCCGGGTCGTCCGCGTCACCGGCCAGGAGGTCGCCCTCACCGCTCGGGAGTTCGACCTGCTGGCCTTTTTTGGGTCTCCTGTCGTTTCCGGGGGTCGCGGAGGCCGATCGGCCGAGGGTGGATCGCGATGCCGCGGCATCGTGCGAACTCGGACCGCCTTGTCCGGCGGGGGGATGTAGGGGCAGCATCGAAGCGGCCCCGTCATCCGCCGGGCCGGCCGCCTTGTGCCCGGCGGCACCGACCAGGGCGGTCAAGAGGAACGTCGTTAGGGTCGGGGTCCCCGCTTGCGGGGTGGCCCTAACGGCGCAGCCTCTTGAGGGCCCGGATCCTGACCGTCGGACAATGAAGCCGGAGGGGATGGCGC
>JBOGHR010000729.1:0-3910 GCA_050744905.1 Acidimicrobiales bacterium | reverse complement strand
GGCCCGCGGGCGGCTTCGCCGCCGAGGAGCCTGAGCGCCGCCTCCGCCCTGTCCCTTCTCGGTGCCCGCAGCCGCAGAGGCCGCCTGCGGCGGCGAGTGCGGCCACGGACCTTGCCGCTGCGAACGCGGCGAACGTTTGTGGCCAGTGCACTGATGTGGAACGGCTTGTCAAGTGGTCCACCAGATCTTCCTGTGGGGGGTTTCAGGGCGCGTCGAAGCTGACGAGGGCGGTCAAGGCCGGCCGCAGGCCGCCCGCAGGGGAAGCCTTGACGGCCCGGTCAGTCGCCGTCAGCACACTGGATGAAGAAGGCCGCCAGGCCTTCTTGTGAGCGCCGTTGGCTGCACGGCGCCGGCTCGGGGATCGGGGGCGGTCGAGCTCGGAATGTTCGACGATGCGCCGGCGGACGGTGGTTCGGCTGGCCGCCACACTGATGTTCGCGGGTCGAAACCGCATGTCGGTCATGCGCAGGAAGTTGCCCCTGACTAGCGTCGCTTCGGCTGTGCCGCGGCATAGTGGCTTCCGGGGATCGGTCCTGCAACGGCGGTTCGCCGGCGCATCGTGGAACGCTCGGTCACCCGGCCAGCCAGCCGTGGTGCCCGACGGGAAAGGTCATCTCAGGCCACCATCTCCGCCCACAAGAACCCGGCCAGCTCACGGGTGTTGGCGGCCGAGCTGTCTGCACATCGACCGGCGGCAATGTGCGCCCATTCGTCGGCAGAGCTCGATGGTGATCATGGGGTGAGGGAGCCATCGATGTCGATGCGCACCAGGCTGGCGACGATGCCGTGGTCCTGTAGGTCGTCGACCATTGTCGCCGCCACGAGGTGCGCCCAGATGTAGAGGGTGACCGGGCTGTCGTCCACCGCCAAGACGATGCCCACCCGCACGTTGTCGTGTTCACCGCCCGTCATCGTCAATCCCTCGAGAGCTCAGCGGCGGCCCGCTTGGCGCAGACGTCGTCGACGAGGTCCTTGCCGTCGGCGGCAGCGGCGATGAGCGCGGCGGTCGCCGCGTTGTTGAGGGCCCGGGGCAGGCCGTTGGCCGCCCGGTGGAGGCGGGCGACGGCGTCGTCGGCGAACAGCGGCTCGTCCCGGCCGACCAGCGACAGCTGATGGCGCAGGTAGGCGGCCGACTCGGCCAGGTCCATGGCCTTGATGTGAAAGCGGGTGGCGATGCGCTGGTCGAGAGCGGCGAAGGTCCCCATGCGCAGCTGGCGGGCGAGGGTGGGTTGGCCGACGAGGATCCCGGCGAAGGGAGACGAGGCGTCCATGTCCTGGTTCGACAACAGCCGCAGCTCCTCGAGCTGGGCCGGCGAGAGCAGGTGCGCCTCGTCCACCACGATCAGCACCCGGCGGTGACGTTCGGCCTCCTCGGCGGCCAGCAGGTTGGCGGCCTGGGCCATGACCTCGGCCTTGTGGAACCGGGGCTCGGCGCCGAGGGCGCGCACGATGGTGACGTACAGGCCCCTGGTCCCAAAGGCGGGGTTGGCCACGTAGATGACGGTGTGGCGGGTGGGGTCGAGGCCGGCCACCGCGGCGCGCACCGACACCGTCTTGCCCACGCCGACGTCACCGACGACCACGCCGAGGGCGGCCTCGGCGATGCAGAACCCGATGCGGGCCACCGCCTCGGCATGGGCCGGGCGGGTGAAGAGGTCGCCCGCCCCGATCCGCTTGGAGAACGGGGTGCGGCGCAGCCCGAAGTGGGCCACCCACGGCGCCCGGCTCATCGGGCGACCTCGTCGCCGGCGTCGAACAGGGGGACCTCGGCATAGGAGATGGGGCCTACCGTCTCGGCCTCGTGGGCGGCGGCCACCAGTCCCAGGTAGTCGACGCCGGTGGCGGGCGGAGCCGGCCGGGCCGCTTGGGGCACGGCGTGGTGGGTGTGGTGGCCGATGACGAACGGCGTGGCCACCCCGGCCGGGCGGCCCTCGACGAACACCTCGATGGTGCTTAAGGTCCTCGGGGTTGAAGCGCAGCTCCACCCGACGGCCGACCAGGGCGGGATCGACCGAGTAGTGATTGCCGTCCATGCTGACGGTGGCGGTGCGGGTCACCTTGCGCTGGGCCGACCACCGGAACGCCTCGGCCAGGCGGGCCGCCTCCGCCGCCCGGGGCGGGCCGCCGGCGGACCAGCGGGCCTCGGGGGCCTCGCCCGTCTCGGCGTGGACGCGCCGGTTGGCCACCTGGTCCACCCACGCCCCGAAGCGGTCGTTGAGCTCGTCGAGGCTTTCGACGCCGACGTGCTCGGCCTCGGCGATGAAGCGCTCGCGGATGTAGCGGTTCAACCGCTCCTGCTTGCCCCGGCCCTGGGGCGAGTAGGACGCCGAGTGCACCAGGCGGATGCCGAGGACGGCACACGTGCGGGCCAGCATGTGGTTGGCGAAGGGCGCTCCGTTGTCGGCATACAACACCTCGGGCAGGCCCCGGCGCACGATGGCGGCCCGCAGCACGTCCTGGCCGGCCCTGGTGTTCTCGGCGCCCATGAACCGCCCGTGCACCAACAGCCGGGACTGGTCGTCGACGATCAAGAAGCACTTGGCCCGGATGGAGGCGGCCACCTTGGGGTGCGGCACCCACGGGCCCACCAACACGTCGGTGATCCAGCGCTCGTTGGGATGCGCCGCCTCATAGCGGCCGAAGGCCTTGGGCTCGGCCACCAGCGCCTCGCGGTGCAGGCCCCGGCGGCGCAGCTGGGCCCGCAGGGTCCGTTCGGCCACCCGCACCCCGTGGCGGTGCCAGATGATGTCGGCGATGGCCGCCGCCGAGCGGGAGGGCAGCTCCAGGCGGAGGGCGGCCGCCTCGTCGAGCAGCTCCGGGCAACGGCGCACCACACCGGCGTCGGCCCGGGCCCGGGGACGCAGGCCGTCGAGGCCGTCGGCCCGCCAGGCCCGGATCCAGCGGTCGAGCGTGTTGCGGGAGTAGCGCCGCTCGGAGCCGTCGGGGTGGGCGTGGGCCCGCCCGGCGGTGGCGCGCACCACCGCCCCCCGCTCGGCCGGGCTGAGCCGGGGGTTGGCGGCCTGCGCGATCACCGCCCATCGGTGCAGGGCGACGGCCTCAGCGTGGTCGTCGGTCATGTCGTGGTCCTCCTCGTCAATGGCCTTGTGGGACGGGAGCGATGAAACGACGCTTGCCGAGGACGAACCAGGGCGGATTCGTGGTGGTCCCGAGCAGCCGGCCGCCGGTGACGAGGGAGGCGAAGGTCCACATCCCCCAAAGCGCCGGCCCGCCACGACAGCGCACGATGTCGAAGGCGGCCTCGATGGCCTCCAGTGCCTGGCGGGGCAGCTGATGCGCCAGTACCGGAGCGATCCCCGACACCTCCACCACCGCGGCGGCGAAGCCGGCGGCCAGCACGGCGGCGCGCCGGGCGAAGCGCCGCACCCAGTCCCGGGCGGTGGTGTGGGGGACGTCGATGCGCTCGGCGGGCGGGCGCACGCCGCTGTCGCCCTTCACCACCTCGGCGATCAGCTCGCCGATGACCTCCACCGTGTCGAGGCGTCCGACCAGGCAGAACGACGGGACCAGGGCGTGGCTGGTCCGGCACCGACCGCAGCGGGCCCGGCGCACCCACAGCTTGTGGCACCGGCCGCCGTGGCGGACCGAGCGCTCGTAGCTCGACCAGAACGACATCGTCGTCGTGCAGCTCGGGCAGTCGGGACGAGGGACCGCGACCGTCCGCCCGGCGGCCAGGTACTCGTCGACGGACAGGGTGCAGGGCCATACGATGGCCACCGGTGGCAACACCGCCTTGGGCCCCTCCCGCCACAGCGACCAACTGATGGGGAGGGGCCCACTCGCGTACAGGGACCCGCCATCCTCACCGCCAGCACCACTGCGCGCCCATGGCCGTCACCAATGAGCACGGCCAATGCCGCCGCCTACGTCACCGCGTAGTCAGGCCGCCAAC
>JBOGHR010000728.1:0-2914 GCA_050744905.1 Acidimicrobiales bacterium | reverse complement strand
CTTCCCGGCGCCGCCCTCGTCGTGCTGGCCCTTCCCCTCACCGCCGAGACCCGCGGCATCGTGGGCGAGGAGGCCCTGGCCGCCATGGACGCCGACGCCTGGCTGGTGAACGTGGCCCGGGGCGAGCACGTGGTGACGCCCGCCCTGGTGGAGGCGCTGCGCCGCCGGTCCATCGGCGGCGCCGCCCTCGACGTCACCGACCCCGAGCCGCTGCCCGCCGGCCACCCGCTGTGGGAGCTGGACAACTGTCTGGTCACGCCCCACGTGGCCAACACCCCGGCCATGGCCCGGCCCCTGTTCGCCGCCCGGGTCCGCGAGAACGTAGAGCGCTACCGATCGGGCCGCCCGCTGGCCGGCGTGGTCGACCCCGCCCTCGGGTACTAGAGGCCGGCCCTTTAGGACCAGGGCGGCGCGGGTGAGGGGATCCGGCGCCGCAGGGCTCGGTGGGCGAAGACGCCGTAGGCGAACAACGGGCGCTGCCGCGACGGGGGTGGCCAGGTCGGGATCAGGCGGTCGACCACCGTGTCGGGCGGCGCCAGGAGCTGGTCGATCTCGGCCAGTAGGCGGTCGATGTCGGGGCGGACGGACCCCGTCGCCGGCGCACCGGGTCGGGAGTGGCGGGACTGCACCTTCGGGTCATCGGCTTGGAGTGCGCCGCGAATGAGCCCTCGGCTCCGATACCTCGCTGTGTGGCGTTCCGGGGTGGGTTCGACCGCCCACCGTGCCGGGGAGCGGCGCGCCGGCCAGGTCGCGGGCTGCGGTTGTGGCAGGGTGCGCCCGTGCGCTTCGGCCTGGCGATCGACGTCGACGCCCCCTTCCCCGCACTGCTGGACCGGGCGCGCACTGGCGAGGCCCTAGGCTTCGCCACCCTCTACGTCCCCGACCACTCCCGCCCCTGGCGCCACGAGCCGGTCCCGGGGGGCCTGTGGTTCGACGGGTGGACGGTCCTCGCCGCCATGGCCACCGCCACTTCCACCGCCCGGGTCGGCACTTTGGTCTCCAACCCGGTCCTGCGCCCGCCCGGGCTCCTGGTGCGCCAGGCGCTGGCGGTCGACCACCTGTCGGCCGGGCGGCTCCGGCTCGGGATCGGCACGGGCATCGCCGGCTTCGACCACGAGGCCACGGGCACGCCCTACTGGCCGCTCCGCGAGCGCCTGGAGCGCTTCGCCCGCTACGTCGCCTTCGTAGACGGGGCCCTGCGCTCGGCCGGTACCTTCGAGGGCGGCGAGCCGTTCCCCGCCCGGCTCACCGGGCTTCCGGCACCGGTCCAGTCGCCCCGGCCGCCGATGACCGTGGCCGGCGCGTCGCGGGGCGTGCGGGCGGTGGCCGTCGAGCGGGCCGAAGGCTGGAACACCCATGGGGCCTTCGGCGTGGCGCCCAGCGACCTGGTCGGCCACCTGGCCGGGTTGAACCGCGACGTGACGGCCCGCTGCGAGGCGTCCGGGCGGGACCCCGCCTCGCTCCTGCGGTCGGTGCTCGTGCTGGGCCCCCTGTCACCCTGGTCGCGACCGGGTGGCCTGGCCGCGGTCGCAGAGGACATGGCCGCCATCGGCTACGACGAGGTGGTGGCGTTCTGGCCCTGGGACGACGCCGAGCGGGCGGCGTTCGAGCGGGAGGTGCCGGCGGTCGCCGCCCTGTCCGGTTGACCGGGGCGTCCGGATCAGGGCGCCGTCCTCGCCACCACCGCCGGCTCGCCGGGCTCGCTCGCCGGGGCGGCGATGGACGGTGCCCACGGGGTGGGTGACCGAACCGGGCTGGCAGCGTCGTGAAGGCCCGGGAGACGCCGTGGTGGAGCTGAGAGGCCGAGGATCGCTGGGGCGGCCCTAGTCCCGGACCTGGATGTTCCCGGCGGTGATGGGCGTCAGTGTCCGCACCACCACCCCCGGGTCGGCAGCGTCACGAAGCGTGTCACCCACGAAGGCGAACCCGGTGCAGCTCTTGGGCGCCGCATAGTCCGGAATGGTGGTGATCCGGTCGGCCGGAGCGTCAGAGCCCTCCCCGTTGTCCTCCACGCCGAACACACCGATCCGGCCCGTCGGTATCAGGCCAGGATTCGACGACTGGGTGATCGTGCCGCCGACAATCGCGCGACTTCCCGCCTCGAGCTTGAAGCAGTCGACCTCCATGTGGATCCGGATCCCCAGCGAGCGGTTCTTGACCTCCACGTGGCCCTGCACCGCGCCGTCGGCGCCGGTGGTCACGGCGAACGAGAACGTCCTCAGCTCCCCTCCGCTGACGAGGTTCCCGTGACCGCTCGCGGGCGGCCGGCCGGCTGCCGCTCCTACGGAGGCGAGCACCCCGATGGTCATGGCCGCCACGAGGAATGGCCATGCCAGCGCCCTGCTCTTGCCCTTGCTCATCGCCATCCCCTCCCCCGCTCGCCGGCGGTCCCAACGTAACAGCAGGCGCCCATCGCTGCTAGGCGTTCGCGATAACGCGTCGGCGCGAGAGTGGCCAGGATTCCGGCATCGGTGATCGCCATCGTTGACAACGGTTCTGGCGACTACCTCGTCTTGGCTCGGGACGGTGAATATCCGGGCGATGCCGCCTTCATTTGGGACCACGAGACCGACCGCATGTCCGCTGCCGGAGCTCTGAGCGACCTCCTCGACCCTGGGGGCGACAGCTAGCGGGAGCTTCCCCCTTGTCGTCCCATAGCCGGCTTGGGAAGCCGTAGAGGTTTCTTGAAAACAAGCCTCTGACCAGCGCGTTTACAGGCGGTGAGTGCTCGCGATTCGTATCGCGAGAGTGTATTACCTAAAGCATGGCATCGATCGTGGGCAAGAGGTTCGGCGGGCAGACCTACTACTACCTGCGGGAGATGGCCCGGGTGGGCGGCAAGCCGAAGATGGTGTCGGAGCGCTACTTGGGCAAAGCGGCCGACATCGAGGCGGCGATGGCGGGCGCGACGGTG
>JBOGHR010000727.1:0-2220 GCA_050744905.1 Acidimicrobiales bacterium | reverse complement strand
CTGGAGGGCGCCGGGGCCGTCGGCCGCGGCGTGGTTGACGTTGACCATGACCACGTCGCCGCCCGGGCAGTGAGCCAGCACCACCCGCAGCGGCGGGGGCGCGAGGGGCACGGCCAGCGCCTGGAGCTGCTCGCGGGCGGCGTCCACGGCGGCGGCGTCGGCGCAGTCGACGACGGTGAGCACCCCGCCGTCGCCCGTCACCGCCGCCAGGGCGTCGGCCATCCGCTCCCGGTCGAGGACGCCGGCGACCCTGGCCTCGGCGTGCACGCTCCACGGGCTGTCCTCGGGGTCGAGCATGGGCGCCTCCGGCCCGTCGGACGGGTCGTCGGCCGGCGCCCACTCGCAGTCGAGCTCGCAACGGTGGTCGCCCTGGCGGCCCCGCACCAGCCGCACGAGGTCGGCGGCCATGCCCGACAGGTTGTGCAGCGCCACCCGCCCCACGGCGTAGCGGGAGCGGCGCTCGGGCCGGAGGTCGAGGGGGGAGACCCGGTCGACGTGGGCCGACACCCGGTTCCCCTCGATGATGATGTGGAGGCTGTTGTTCCTGACGTTCTCCCGGAACGAGACGGCGCCCGGGTGGAACACCCGCCCGAGCACCCGGTCCCGGTGGAAGCGCCGGCTCGACTCCAGCTCCCGGAACAGCGCGGCGCGGTCGTCGAGGATGTGGTCGTCCACCGGGCCGGGCCGCCGGCGGGGCCGCCGGGCCAGCGACTCCTGGAGCGTGCGCCCCTGGCCGCCGGCGTCGCCTCCCCGCCTCTCCGCCGTCGTCATGGCCGCCCGCCCACGATGGCCTCGCTGACCGCTCGCAGCTGGGCGACCTGGGTGGGGCTGAGGCGGTCGAACAGGTGGCGGCGCACGCCCTGGACGTGGCCGGGGGCCGCCGCCGCCAGCACCGCCATCCCGTCGTCGGTGAGGGTGGCGAGCGCGCCCCGGCGGTCGTTGGCCGACGGCGCCCGGCGGACCCACCCGCTCTCCTCCAGGCGGGCCACGGCGTGCGACAGGCGGCTGCGGGAGGAGCCGCAGACGTGGGCGAGCTCGGTCATGCGCAGCGCCCGCCCCGGGGCCTCGGACAGCGCCACCAGGATCACGTAGTAGGCGTGGGGCATGCCGGCGTGACGCTGGAGCTCGCGGTCGAGCTCGGCGAAGACCCGCCGGGTGGCAGCCAGGAAGGCGCGCCAGGTGCGCTGCTCCTCGTCGCTCAACCACCTGGGCTCGGCCATGGGCCATGGTACAGGAATGCTTGAACCTTCAACCGGGTTGCCGGGGGTGCCCGCTCGCCCGAGGAGCCCGGCGCCACGACGAGGGGCGGGATCGGCGTGCCGATCCCGGCCCCGTCGTCGTAGGCCCCGCCCCCCGGGCCTGCCTACCCCCCGTTCGGCACCGACAAGAGCGCCCGGGCGCCCGCCTGATACGCGTTCGTGCGCCAGTCGTGCGCCACCACCTGGCGCACGACTGGCGCGGGAGGCGATCAGAGCATCCGGCCGGTCCACACCAGGGCGGCGGCCAGGGCGGCGACGAGCAACACCACGGCGATGCCCACGAACGTCAGCCCGATCTCCCGCTGCTCGGTGGTGTAGCCGACCCGGGTGCCGATGTCGTCGTAGACGCCCCTGAGCTCCTCGCCCGACGCCGCCTCGAAGAAGGCGCCGCCCGTCGTGTCGGCCAGGTTGGTCATGGCCACCGGGTCGGAGGGGACCGGGATCACCCGGCCGGCGATGTCGACGGTCCCCTCGGGGGTGCCGAAGGCGATGGTGGTCACGGGCACCCCCTGCTCGACGGCCGCCTGGGCGGCCTGCTCCACCGGAGCGCCGACGGTGGTGGCGCCGTCGGAGAGCAGGACGATGGCCGCCGTCCTCTCTCCGTCGGTCTGGCCGGCGCCGCCGGCGTTGGTGATCGCCTCCAGGGCGACGAAGATGGCGTCGCCCGCCGCCGTCCCCGGACCGACGTAGAGGCCCTGGATCCCCGCCTCCACCAGGGCGTGGTCGGTCGTCGGCGGGGCGATCACCCGCGAGCTGCGGTCGAACGCCACCAGTCCGAGGCGGAGGCGGTCGGGCAGGTCCTCGACGAACGACAGGGCGGCCAGCCGGGCCGCCTCCAGGCGGGTGGGGGCCACGTCGGTGGCGTTCATCGACGCCGACACGTCCACCACCAGCATGACCGTGGCCGCCTCCATCGGGACGCGCACGTCGCGGGCGGGGCGGGCGAGGCCCACGACCAGGG
>JBOGHR010000726.1:0-4258 GCA_050744905.1 Acidimicrobiales bacterium | reverse complement strand
GCGTTCAGGATCCTGCACGGATCCTCGTCACAGGCCACCTTGTCCTGGGTCCATCCGCGACGCTCGCGAATGGCGCGCAGGTTGTAGGAGACGACGGCGTTGGCGTCGACGACGTCGGGGCCCTCCTCGTCCCCGCAGTGGTCGGGGTGGGCCCGGGCCGGCATCAGGGGTGCCTCCTCGGTGATGGCGTAAGTGGGTTGTCCAGCTCGTCGAGCAGCGTGCGCACCCGGCGCAAGGCGTCTGCGGCGCCCGCCGGCGACCCGAAGCCACGTTCGGCCGCAGCCCGGACGCGCTCGAGCAGCCACGGTTCGACCGGCGGTCGAGGACCAGGGTGCATGGTCGGCTCCGACAGCACGCGCTGCTCGTAGTCGCTCCATCCTTCGGCCGAGCCGAACACGGCGTCGAGCACCGCATCGGGTTCGAGGCCCTCGCCCGGGCCGGCCAGGGCGCCGGCGGGCGGGGGCAGGAAGAAGAACCACAGCGGGAGCGCGAAGGCACGGGCGAAGGCGAGCAGCTCGTCGGCGCAGAACTCGCGCACCCGGCGCCCGGCGTAGGCCCCGCCCTCGGCGGCGGAGAAGCTGGCCGCCGACCACCTCACCCCGAGGTAGGGGGCCAGGTGCTCGGCCGCCTGGTCCTGGGTCCACCCGCGCTGGCGGCGGGCTTCGCGGAGGCGGTAGCTGGCCACCTGGTTGGACGTCATGACCGCCACCAGCGGGCGGGCTTTGCGGCCCGGTGCAGCGCCGGCGCCGGGGGTCACCGTGGTGGCCGGGTCGGCCCGGCCCCGCTCGGGTCCACGTCGGGCGCGTCCTCGTCGTCATGGCACAGCTGGCCGGGCTGCAGCGAGCACTCCCCGCACAGGCTGCGGCCGCAGCACGGGCACTCAGACACCGCCTCAACCCGCCCGCAGCGCTCGCAGCCGGCCACCGCGCCGCCGGCCAGGACGGCGGCCAGGGCGTCGTCGCCGGGCTGATCCGCCAGCAGGCTCACGGCGACACCCGAGGGCCGCAGGCGGCCCACACCGAGCTCACCGCCGCCCACTGGGCGGGTGTCACCGACAGGTCCCAGCGGGCCTTGATGCGGGCGTAGGCGGCCACGTACCAGCATCTGGCCTTCTCGTCGGGAGGCAGCCACCGATCGGGGCCGTGATCGGCCTTGGCCTCGTTCTCGGCCCCCCACACGGCGTCGAGCTCGTCGGGGTCGCCCAGGTCGTCGGCGAAGGCGACCTTGCGCTCGTCCGGCCAAGCCCAGCCCCCGCTGGCGTGGGCGTAAGCATCGGCCAGCGCCACCAGGTGGTCGACCTGGAGGTCGCCGGGCCACGTGGTGCGCCGGCCCGTGAACGGGTCCTGCCAGTGTCCGCCCAGCACCCTGCACCCAGGCCCGGTGCGTACCGCCTCGCCTTCGAGGAGCAGGACCTCCTCGCGGGTGTTGCACCCGTCGCCGTCAGCATCGCCCCAGCCTCGCGGCTGGTAGGCGGCGCGGTCATACCGGGTGCGCGCCGGGTCGGGCACAGCCACCCGTGGGGTGGCCAGCACTTCGGCCATCGGGGCGGGCGAGGGGGGCGGGCGCAGGGACGGGGACAGCGCGTCGACGCCGGCACAGGAGCTGACCAGCAGCCCCACCACGGCCAGGGCCCGGGGCCTCATGAGGCCCGGGCCGCCGGCGACTTTCCCCGCGGGCGGCGCTGGAGCCGGCGCAGCTCAACCTCGGCGAGGCCGCCCCAGACACCGTCGCTCTGGCGGGTGCGTATGGCCCACTCGCGACAGTCGGCGGCCACGGGGCAGCGGGCGCACACCGCCTTGGCCGGCTCCGGGCTCCAGGCCCCCGCCGCCGCTTCGTCGAGGCTGGGGGCGAAGAAGAGCTCGCCCAGGCCGGCACACGCCGCTCGACGACGCCACCCACGGTCCTCGCCGGCGGCGGGGAGCGGGCCCCGGCCCGCGCCCGAGGAGGGAGCCGCCCCGCTCACGGGACCAGCTCGAGGCCGTCGAGCACGTGCGGATCGAGCTCGTGCGCATCGAGCGAGGGCGTCGGCGCCGGCCAGTCCGTGCTGATCGCCGGCGCGGAGTCGGTCCCGTCGACGGGCAGGAGCGGCTCGGGGTCGGCCGGCCAGGCGTCGGGGCCGTAAGCGTGGGCGATCGAGCGGGCGGCCTCGGGGCCCCACAGGTCATAGGGCGTGCAGCGCAGCCCCTCGCACACCTGGCGCACGTGGGGCAGGTCGACCTGGGTGATGGCGCCGGTGGCCACCCTGGACGCCCACGTCGGGTCGATACCGTTGGAGCGGGCCAGCTCGTCGACGCCGTCGCCGGTGTCAATGACCAGGGCCTCCAGCTGGCGGCGTACGGGCTCCGCCGGCAGTGAGGTCGCCCGGCTCACCACCGGCACCAGGCCCACGGACACGGCCATGGCGTCGACGCGGGCCTCACGTTCCCGTAGGCGCTGCTCCCGCTCGTCGAGAGCCCTGGACCGGGCGACCAGGGCAGCCGCCTGGCGGTCGACGTCGTCGGGCGGCCCGTCGTTCTCCCCCGCCGGCGAGGCGGCCGCCGGGCGCTGGCGTTCGCGGGCCGCGGCCACGTCGAAGCCGTGGCGGTGCAGCCAGGCGTCCACCTCAGGCCCGGGCAGGGCGAAGCGCTCGTTGACCGGCAGCTTGGCGACCACCTCGCGCATGAACGCCTGGTGGTGGCGCTCGGCGACCTCGGCGTCGCCGGTGGCCACGGTCAGGATGGACAGGGCAGCGTCGGCCGGCCCGTTCCCGGCGTAGCCCCAGGCCAGCCCGGCCCGGCTGTGGTGGGCCACGTGGTCGACGGGCTGGCGGACGCCGGCGCCGTTGAAGAACCACAGCTGCGCTGCCCCGTTGGGATCGACCTCACCCACATAGGCCGTCTCGGCAGCCCGCGCCGGCCTCTCGTCGAGCGCCGGCATCTAAACGGTGAGGCGAGCGTCGGTGTCGCAGAAGGCCCACTCGCCAGGGGCCACCTCGTGCTGGACGACGGCAGTGTGCTGGCCCACCTTCCACAGGGCCCGCCCCTTGCCGAGTTTGGGGAGCAGCTCGGCCTCGGCCTCGGTCAGCTGCAGCAGCTCGGCAGCCTGAGCCACCTCGGTGGTGGACTGACGGAACAGTACCCGGCAGTCGGTGTCATGTAGCAGCCCCATGGCCACCTTCGCCGTGGTCGAGCCATCGGCAGCCTGGGACGACAGGTCGCTGATGCGGTGGGCGATGGCCACGTTCACCACGCCGTACTGGCTGCAGAGCTTGGTGGTGGCCTGGAAGTACAGCGCCACCCGCTCCTGGGCCAGCAGCGCCCACGCCTCGTCGATGACCTGCACCCGCCGAGGAGTCTCGGTCCCGTCCGGCACGGCCATGGCGGCCTGCAGCCAGCCGGTGGCCGCCACCATCACCAGCGTCAGGGCGGAGGGGTCGTGGTGGACCGAGGACAGGTCGAGCACCAGGCCCCGCCCGGACCAGTTGATGGGCACTGTGGAGGGCCCGTCGAACATGCCCCGGAGGCGGCCGGAGAGCAGCTTGTCGAAGGCCAAGAGCACGTGCTCGGCGCCGGCGGCCAGCTGGTCGGGCGTGCGCCGAAGCGGGTCGCGGGCCACCATCTCCTCGGTGGGGTGGGCCACCAGCTGGGCGACGTCGCCCAGGGTCGGCACATCCCGGCACGGCGACGTGCCGATGGTGGCGAGAGCCCAGCTGAGCACCGAGTCCTCGAGGCCGACCAGGTCCCGGCCCATGACCGCCCCGATGAGCGCCCCCACCATGGTGGAGCGCCGCCCGGCCAGCTCCTCGGCTGTGGCCCAGGCCGCGGCGGGGCCCGCCTCGAGGGGGTTGAGGCGGGTCGGCCCGCCCGGGTACAGCGAGATCACATCGAGGCCCAGCGCCGCGGCCAGTCCGTGGTACTCGCCCTTGGGGTCGCAGATGGCGGTCCAGCGCGGCATGCCCCCCGGCGAGCGGAACACGCCGATGCTGCGATAGAGGAAGGTCTTGAGGCTGGTGCTCTTGCCGGCCCGGGGCACACCGAGCACCAGCATGTTCGGGCTGTCGACCAGCTTCTGGGTGTAGGCCTCGAACGGGTCGAAGCAGAAGGCGGCGCCCCCGGCCAGGTGGTCCGTGCCGAGCATGACCCCGCGCCCGCCCAGGCCCTCGGCGGCCTGGAACGGGTAGGCCGAGCACAGGTGCGCGGTGGTGGCCCGGTGGCGGGGGATGCGAAGCCCGGGCGTCCGCAAGGACCGGGCCGCCTTGGCCAGCCCCCCGGGGCGGCGT
>JBOGHR010000725.1:0-1899 GCA_050744905.1 Acidimicrobiales bacterium | reverse complement strand
GCTCCCGGACGCCCCGCTCGCGCAGCAGGGCGGGCCCGCCGACGGCGTGGTCGACGCCGTCGATGCTCGCCTCGACGCCCCGGCCCGTGAGGGAGCGGAACTCGCTCGCCCGCGGCAGCCGTCCCCGCTCGCGGGCGGCGGCGACGATGGCCCGGGCCAGCGGGTGCTCGCTGTCGGCCTCGACGGCGGCGGCCAGGCGCAGCACCTCGTCCTCCTCGATGCCGTGGCCCGCTACGCCGGCGACGGCGTGCTCGCCCCTGGTCAGGGTGCCGGTCTTGTCGAACAGGACGGCGTCGATGGTCCGCATCCGCTCCAGCGCCAGGCGGTCCTTGACCAGGATGCCGTTGCGGGCGGCCAGGGCGCTCGACAGCGACACCACCAGCGGGATGGCCAGGCCCAGGGCGTGCGGGCAGGCGATGACCAGCACGGTGACGGTGCGGACCACGGCGTGGTCGCCGTCGCCGAGGGCCTGCCAGACCACGAAGGTGACGACGCCGGCCGCGGTGGCGACGTAGAACAGCAGCGCTGCGAACCGGTCGGCCAGGGCCTGGGCCCGGCTGCGCGACTCCTGGGCCTGGGCGACGAGGCGCTGGATGCCGGCCAGGGCCGTCTCCTCGCCCACGGCGTCGACCCGCACCCGGACGCTCGAGTCGGTGGACACCGTCCCGGCCACCACGCGGTCGCCCGGGCCCTTGCCGACCGGTCGGGACTCGCCGGTCACCATCGACTCGTCGACCTCGGCCTCGCCGTCGACGATCACGCCGTCGGCGGGCACGCGCGCACCGGAGCGCACCAGCACGACGTCGCCGGCCCGCAGGGCATCGACGGGCACCGGGTGGGCCTCGCCGTCGTCGCCGATGCGCTCGGCCTCGTCGGGGAGCAGGTCGGCCAGGGCGGCCAGCGCCGACTGCGCCTGGCCCAGGGCCTTCATCTCCTGCCAGTGGCCCAGCAGCATGATGGTGATGAGCGCCGCCAGCTCCCACCAGAACTCGAGGTCGAACCGGTCGAGGCTCGTCGCCAGCGACGCGGTGTAGGCGACGACGATCGCCATGGAGATGAGCAGCATCATCCCCGGCCGGCGGGTACGGGCCTCCTGCCAGCCGCCGGAGAGGAACGGCCATCCCGCCCACCAGAAGATGACCGAGCCCAGCACCGGCCCGACCCACTCGATGCCGTAGAAGTGGAGCTGGTAGCCCAGCCAGTCCATCACCATGGGGCTGGTGGCCACGACCGGGACGGTCAGCAGCAGGCTCCACCAGAACCGGTCCCGGAACACGGCGACGTGGTCGCCGTGCCCGTCGGCGCCACGACCACCGGCCCCGTGCCCGCCGTGGGCGGCGCCCTCGTGGCCGGCGGCCATCGCCTCGTCCCCCGCCTCGGCGGCCGCCCCCACGTGGGTGGTGTGCGGCTCGGCCGACGCCCGGGCCCCGCTGTGCTGGTCGCTCCCGCTCCTCATGGCGCACCTCCGCAACTGGACAGCGGCGTCGCCGCCGGGCTCCCGACGGCCGTCCGGTCCTCGGGCCCGAGGATATACCCCCATGGGGTATACGTCAAGGCAACCGTGAGCAGGCGGCGGCGCCCGGCGCGGCGACGCGCAGGTCGAGGGTCGACGTGGTCGCCGAGCGTCCGCCCCAGCAGCTCGGCCAGGCCCGGCACCTCGGCGCCGACGTCGATCGGCTCGGGGAGGGCCTGGTCGCGGCGGGCGAACGTCCGGGGCGCAGCGGTGGACGCGCCCTCGACGCATCGCGGGCCACCGGCGCCATGGTAGCCACCGGGGTGCGACGGCCGGCACGCCCGCCGTAGCCTCGGCCGGTGGAGCTGGTGGTCGGCGTCGACCTGGCGACCGCCGAGGTGCGCGCCGTGGCGGCCGACGCCGCCGGGCGGGTGCACGGCGAGGCC